>CAIZKA010000257.1 GCA_903933395.1 uncultured beta proteobacterium
CCCGAGGCCCAGGTGCGCCAGGCGCGTACCCTGATGCGGCGAGCCGAGCGTGACGATACGCGCCACCTTGTCCCTGCCGTAGCGGCGCAGATAGGCGCGCAGTACCAGTCCGCCCATGCTGTGGCCGATCAGGATCACCTGTGCCGCACCGGTTGCCGCCAGAACTTCGTCGATCCGTCGCTCGATCCCTTGCGCGTAGTCATCGATTTTGCCCCACACCGGCTCCAGGCTGTGCGTCGCCACGGTCCAGCCGGCCGCTTCCACATGCGGTCGCAGCCAGAACCAGAGCCCGCGATTGCACTGATAGCCGTGGATCAGCAGCAACGGCGGACGGGCACCCGTAGGCTTGCTCAGGCGATCCGGCCCCAGCCAGAAAGCTTCGAAGGGCTGTATCACGGCAAACAACGCGATCAGCCCGGCATATTCTTCGAGCGCAATGCGCAGAGCGTCGATAGGGCCGATCCGGAATTCTGCTGGCACCACATCCGAATTCGCGAGCATGAGGGTGAAGGTCAGTGCGGTGACGAACAGTCGCAGTCCAAGAAAGCTGCCGAGCGCAAGGCTCACCGCCTCAACCGGCGTCCACCCGCCGCGCGCAAGCAGCCAGGTCGAAAGCACGACGTAGAACAGAAGTTCGCCGCCCAACAACAAACGCATTTGCCGTGTCGCCATCGCCGACTTCTCAGCGAATCAAAAACTTAGTCAGGCGCTCGAACAGCGCGCCGTAGGGTGGGTTGAACAGCGACATGCCGTTGAGCCCGGACTGGTAGAACACCGCCTTCTGCTTGGAGAAGGTCCTGAAACCCTCGATGCCGTGGTACTGCCCCATCCCGCTGGGGCCGACGCCGCCGAAAGGCAGTTCTTCCTGCGCGATGTGCAGGATGGTGTCATTGACCGTGACGCCGCCAGCCACAGTTTCATTGAGCACGCGATCGCGCGCGGCGCCGTCGTGGCCGAAGTAGTAAAGCGCCAGCGGCCGCGGATGCCGGTTCACATAAGAAATAGCCGCGTCGAGGTCCGCGTAGGGCAGGACGGGCAACAGCGGGCCGAAAATCTCGTCCTGCATCACACGCATGTCATCGTTGACATTCAGCAGCGCGAGCGGCGGCAGGCGCCGCCCCGCGTCATCGGCGGCAGCTGTCGACAATGGCTCGATCTTCGCGCCGCGCTCCCGCGCGTCGCTCAGGTAGCCCTGCAAGCGCTGGTAGTGCCGCTCATTGATGATGGACGTGTAATCCGGCGTGGTCGCCATGGCCGGAAAGCACCTGGCGACGACCGCGCGTGCCGCGTCCACGAATTCCTGTTCGCGACCGGCAGGCACCAGCACATAGTCCGGCGCAATGCAGGTCTGGCCGGCGTTGAGCAGCTTGCCGACCATGATGCGCTCCGCGGCCTTTGCCAGCGGGTAGTCGCGACCGACGATCACCGGCGACTTGCCGCCGAGTTCCAGCGTCACCGGCGTCAGGTTGTCCGCCGCCATGCGCATGATGTCGTGGCCGACGCGGGTCGATCCGGTAAATAGCAGATGGTCGAAGGGCAGGCGCGCAAAGTCGGCACCGATCGACGCATCGCCGAGGACGACCGACACATCTTCCGCGGCAAAATATCTGGTGACCAGTTCGGCCAGCAGTTCGCCCGTGCGCGGGGTGAATTCCGATATCTTGAGCATCACCCGGTTGCCGGCCGCCAGCGCCGCCGCCAGCGGCGAAATCGCGAGGAACAACGGATAGTTCCAGGGCACGATGATGCCCACCACGCCCAGCGGCTGGGGGATGATGCGCGCGCGACCCGGACGAAACCAGATCGACGGCGACTTCTTCTGCGGCTTCATCCATGCGCCGACATGAGAACGATTGTGGCGAATCGCCTCCAGGCCCGGAAATACTTCCAGCAGACGCGTTTCATGCGCCGAACGGTGCCCGAAGTCGGCCGCGATCGCCGTGACGAAGTGCTCGGCGTTGTCGTGCACCAGCGCCAGCAGGGCGTCCAGACGCACCTCGCGCCTGGACCGCTCTACCGCAGGGTTGCGCCGGGTCGCGGCATGCATGGCCTGGAAAACGCGCCTGAATGCAGAGACGCCCGCTTCCTGCCCGGAGACCACGCCAGTTGCTGGTTCGTTTGCGTTCATTCCAAGGCTCCTCCTGCATGGGACAGCATATTGTCGCAGTCTATGCGCCACCACCCGGACTGATTAGGCAGGGTACTCTAACGACCTCGCAGCTGCCGGACGGATAATTCGCCGCATGGAAGACGATCTCGACAAGGAATCCATCGGCCACGAACTGGCAAACTGCATCGCCGAAGCGAGGGAGTTGCGCGCTGCGAGGACCGGCGATCCGGAACCCGACGATTTCCCGCGACTCAAGGAATGGCAGGCGGCGCGTCTCGCCGGCAGTTATGCCGATCTGCTGGCCAGCCCGCGGCACAGGCCGGCTGCAGAATTTTTTCTCAGCGACCTGTACGGTCCCAAGGATTTCCGCAGCCGCGATGAGGAACTGGCACGCGTCGTGCCGATCATGGTCCATGTCCTGCCGGCGAAAGCCTTGATGACGCTGCTTGAAGCAGTGAAAATGGACACCCTCTCCGAATCGCTGGACAGCGCGATGGTGATGACGCTGCGCAAGCTCGGCAGGAGCAAGGCGATCGACTGGCCGGCCTACGTTGCAGCCTATCGCACCTGCGGGCGACGGAAGGATCGCGAACAGCAAATCATCCTGATCGACAAGATCGGCAAGACCCTGGATCGCCTGACGCGCATGCCGCTGATCCATTTCTCGCTCAAGCTGATGAACGGACCCGCGCATCTGGCCGGGCTCGGCGACCTGCATTCCTTCCTGCAAAGAGGTTTCGATGCCTTCAGCTACATGAAGGGCGCCGACGAATTTCTGGCCGTCGTCACGGAACGCGAGACTACACTGATGAAGGAAATGTTCGCCAATCCGAACGCCATGCGTCCTGTTTCGTGACGCAATCTGTCTCTTTGCCTTTTCGCGGAGTTAAAAATCGGGCGCCCGAAATCAGGCGCCCGTTTTCTTCGGCATCCGCCAGGCGGTCGTGCGTCAGAGCACAGTACAAGCCCCGTACAACACATAGGCGCCGTTGCGGTTCGCCAGGGTAGCGGTCAGTTCGCCGCTTTGCTGATCAACCACGATGGTCCAGCCGAATCCGGCCTCCCTGCCCTGCAGAAGCAATTGCTTGTCGGACTTGTCCTGCAACAGGATATCGGAGGTGGTGTGGGGTCCGATCACGGCTTTCTTTGCCAGGTCAATGCGCATGAACGTCGGCGCGCCGATTTCCTCGGGCAAACCGGACGCGCAGTCGTCGCCGCGCGAGCAGTCCAGCGCCGCCTGCGTGGCGCAGAGCAGCAGTTTCGAACCGTCAAAATCGGCGGCCAACACAGGTACCGCAAGTATTGAAAGACCTGCCATAACAAGATTGCGAATGTTTTTCATGGGGTACCTTTACTTGATCGTGTAGCCACGGCCTTCCAGGCAGGCCCCTTGGGCGCGGTGGAAGGTGTCGATGGCCGCCTGTTTCTGGCCTTGAGCCTGCTGCTGGGCCTGGGCGTTCTGGGATTTCTGGTTGTTGCGGGCTCTGACACCGCCGGCCAGGACGCCTATTGCGGCGCCCTTGCCGGCACCGCTACCACCATCGATGATGCCGCCGACCACGGCGCCGGTCACCGCGCCTTTCGCGCGCTCACCTCCGCCCACCGCCGGCCCTGTCTGCGGCGCGGGCGCCGGCGCTGTAGCCACCGCGGCCGGGTCGATGCCGGTACTGTTTTTGGCCCAGACGTAGCACTCGCCTTCATCCTTCTGCTGCTGCTGCGGGCTCTGCCCCTTCGAAGGGTAGATGATGGGCTTTCCTTGCGCCTGGGCCTGGCCGACAATGAGGCTCACGGCGGCGAAAGTGATGGCCAGCGCGCAGCCCGTTTTGAAACTGTTCATGTTGATTCCCCACATTGATGCCGCGTAAGTCGCAAACGGGATCCTCCGGAGAATCAGGGCTTGCATTCGACCCTGATCCCTCCGGAGTCTATTTCTTGGTGCCCTTCCTGGCCGGCTCGACAGACAAGGCAACTGCTTCGACGTAATTCGCCTCGATCTGGTCGCCCTTCTTCACCACCTTGAAGTGATCCGGATTCTTCACTTCGAGCTCAACGATATTTCCCTTCGGGCCCTTGACGGTAATTGTCTTCTCCTTCGGGTTGACATCGATCACGTCGGCGACGATCGTCACCTGGCGACCGACCGCGACGCCGGGCTTTTCGCCCGACTTGGCGCGCACCGCATCTTCGGAATCAACCCGGCTGCGAGGTCCGCCACCCTTTTTTACCTCCAGGGTGAGCGCACGGATGTACTCCACGACCACTTCGTCATTGACCTTGATCTGGGCGAAGTTTTTTACTGCATCGCCGGCGACCACATCGAAGCTGCGCCCCTCAGGCCCTTTCAGGGTGATGGTGCGGGTGGCCTTGTCGATGGCAGTCACCAGCGCCGAGGCCTTGATGCCCTCGGTCATGGACACCTTGCCCGGGGCGTTGGTGGCTATTTGTGCCCCGACGGGCGCCTGCTGGGCAAACCCGGGCTGTGCAGAAACCAACACGAACAGGAGTGAAGCCTTCATCAGATTACGCATGTCATGAACCTCTGTGCATCAACGTGTGAAAGGAAGAAATTCGCTCAAGGATTGAGCTTGGTTATCTTGGAACCCTGCAGACCGATGCCCGCCATCAGGCCCTTCTGGTCGAAAATCACGGCATAAATATCGGCCTTGGCCGTCAGCGTGGTGACATCCTTCGCCGCGCCGGCATCGATGACCACGATGTTCGGGCCGACGCCGATCTGGAAGTTCTTGCTTGCGCGGAAGTCGCTCAGAACCTTGTCGCTCATGAAAAACAGCACATAGCCGAAGGACTGCGCGCCGGCCTGAAGGCCGACGGAAACGGCGGCCGTGTTGTAGTGGCCGGTCACCTTGTCCTTGGTGAATAGTATGCCGTCGCCGCCTTGCCCGCCGAGAATGAAGCCGGCCTTGACGACGTTGGGGAATACCAGCACCGCGCTGGCCTTGTCACCCAGCGCCTTGGCCCCCGGTGAGCCGTCATACAGCGACTTCAGGGCGGCACGGGAATCCTGCGCAAGCATCGATTCCTCAGCCATGGCCAGGCGCGGAGCGACGAGGCTGATGAACGCGGCCATCAGGAGGAAGAAAGTTCTGGCTACCGAAAAATATCTGTTCATGCCCTACTCCTTGAAAGTGAAAATGATGTTGCTGGAATCGATGCGGCTTGGATGCTGCGAGTCACCTTGATGATCTGCGCCCCTCTACAATCAAACTATTTCTTTTGCCTGGTCGCTTCGATGAAAGCGCGCATGTCCTTGGCCCAGGCGTCAATCACCGGCTTGACATCGGCAAGCGTGAGTGCCGCGGTGGCGGTCTTGAGCTGAACACCGGTACCTTCGCGCATGCCGACTGCGACGACCTTGCCGGTGTCGGTATCCTGCACCTCGTACTCCGCGGCGAGAGAGGCATCCGAGGAGGTCTTGCCGCCCGTGGCGATGAATGCTATCGGCAGCAACTGCCAGGGCTTCAAGCCCATGTCCTTCGCTGCCACGGACGTAATGGCGGTTCTGAGCCGCAGCGTTTTCGGACCGGGCTCACTGGCGAACTTGAACAGGCCGGTAAGCTCGCGCTTGACCGCTTCGCTGAAGTAAGCATTGATATCCTTCAGCGTCTGCGCGGAAACCTGCTGGGTGCTTTTGGGTTGCGGGTAGAAGACGTTGGGCTCGATCAATATGGACTCGTAGGCGCCCGGCTTGATTTCCGGCGCTATCCAGCGCTTGACCGTCTGCCCCGAAGGCGATTGCGCCTCCGTCATCTGGGAATACGCATTCCCGAGGAAACCCGACGGCTTGAACTTGGACGAGCCGTCCTGGGCGGCAACCGGCCCAGCCAGCAGAAAAATCGAGGCGGATACCGCAGTGACCCAATGATCGATACGCATGATGTTTCTCCCTTTCAGTTCGAACCAAACGGCAATTCTAGCTGCCCGAATGGCTTTCCTGCGAGTTATTGAACAGTGCCAGGGCTTAAATCGGCAACCAACGATGCTTTCGCCGCATCCGTCACCGGGCCTCCGGATAGCGGATCCTGTCCGCATCTTTGTGTAACGCGTCAACTGCCCCAAAGATGACAGAAAAATAAAAGCCCACAGGCATCATGGCTTTTTTAGCCAGGCCCATTGCGACCGTCGCCAACCAGTGCCTTGATATAAAATCCACCGCCAATCACTGGAGCCTGACCGGACGATGGAAAAACGAAAAACCGCCGCCTTTCCCGTGTCCGGTCCGCGGCTAAACACCGGGGATAGGGCGTCCGTGATCCCTGTCGTGATTATTCGCAGAAGGCCGGTGTGCTCATGATGCGACTGGTCACCATTCCCGTATTGCTTCTGCTCGCCGTATTGTTGATCGCCACCGCCGGCTGGGGCGCGCTGGCCCTTTATTATTCCGGCCCGCAGGCCCCTGTCCTGCAAGCCGGTCTGACCGGAACCTTTGCTCTTGCGGCGCTGCTGGCGATCTCGGCATTGGCCAGTCGCCGCTGGCGCTGGCGCGCGCTGTCAGCCTACCTTGTGCTGTTTGCGGCCGTGGTGACATGGTGGCTCGGCATCGAACCCTCAAATGATCGCGACTGGCAACCGGACGTGGCCAAAGCGGCCTATGCCACAATCGAAGGCGACATGGTCACGGTGCATAACATCCGCAACTTCGCCTACCGCAGCGAAACCGACTACACACCCGCCTGGTACGACAAGACCTACGACCTGCGCAAGTTGGAGGGGGTCGATCTGGTGGCCGTCTATTGGATGGGACCCGCCATCGCGCACACCTTCGTCAGTTTCGCCTTTGCCGGCGGAGACCATCTGGCGATTTCCATCGAGACGCGCAAGGAGAAGGGCGAGGCCTATTCCACCATCAAGGGCTTCTTCCGCCAATACGAGCTCTATTACGTGGTGGCCGACGAACGCGACGTGATCCGCCTGCGCACCAACTACCGCCATGATCCGCCGGAAGACGTTTACGTGTACCCGACGCAGGCTCCGATCGAGAACGGCCGCCGGCTGTTTCTCGAGTATGTGCGCCAGATGAACGCGCTGAAGGCCAAGCCGGACTTCTACAACACCTTGGTGAACAACTGCACCACCGACATCTGGTACAACACCCGGGTCAACGCTGCGCACATGCCGTTCAGCTGGAAAATCCTGGCAAGCGGCTATGTGCCCGAATACCTTTACGAATCGGGAAAGCTCGATACCAGCCTGCCCTTCCTTGAACTCCAGAAGCGCGCCCACGTCAATGCCCGGGCGCAGGCGGCCGACACCGCCACCGACTTTTCGCGCCGCATCCGCGAGACGGCGGCGGCAATCCCGAAATAAACACCAAGCTCGTCCGGCACGCACATTCACCGACAAGGATTCGCGATGAACCATCGACTTTATACACCTGCCGTCAAGGCCGTTTCATGGCTGGGCCTGCCACTGCTGCTGGCTGCGCTGGCGCTGCCGGCCAGTGCCGCGGAGCCGGTAACACCCACGCCCACGGCCAAGCGCCCAAAGATCTGCCTGGTGCTGTCCGGGGGCGGTGCACGCGGCGCGGCCCACGTCGGAGTGCTCAAGGTCCTCGAAGAGTACCGCGTGCCGATCGACTGCATTGCCGGTACCAGCATGGGCTCGCTGGTCGGCGCCGCCTACGCCTCGGGGACGACGGTGCCGGAAATGGACCAGATCATGGCGAGCATCACGACGGAACTGCTGTTCAAGGAAAAGCCGCCGCGCGCCGAGCAGTCGATGCGGCGCAAGGCGGACGACTACAAGCCTTTTTTCGGCCCGGAAATCGGCATCAAGGACGGCAACATATCGCTGGGCAAGGGCATCGTCACCGGCGTTCAGCTCGAGACCGTATTGCGTCAGCTTTCCAGGATCAAGGGCTACCAGGATTTCGACAAACTGCCGATCCCTTTCCGCGCCGTGGCGACCGATCTGGTGAACGGCAAGGCCGTGGTCTTCAAGGATGGCGAGCTCGCCAATGTCATGCGCGCCAGCATGTCGGTGCCGGGCGCGGTCGCGCCGGCGGAGTTCGACGGCATGATGCTGGTGGACGGCATGCTGACCAGCAATCTGCCGGTCGACGCGGCGCGGGCCATGGGCGCCGATATCGTCATCGCCGTGAACGTCGGCACCCCGCTGCTGAAGCGCGATGAGCTGAACGGCATCGGCGGCGTCCTCGGACAGATGCTGAGCATCCTGACCGAACAGAATGTTCAGGCCTCGCTGGAGTCGCTGAAACCCGACGATATCCTGATCACCCCCGAACTCGAGGGAGTCGCGACCGGAGATTTCGACGATCTGAAAAAGATTGCCCCCCTCGGTGAGCCCGCCGCGCGCAAGGTTGCGGAACGACTGGCCCGGCTGTCGATCCCCGCGGCGGAATATGCGGCGCTGCGCGAACGGCAGATGATCGCTGTCGTCCCCGATACGCGGCCGGTCAACGAAATCCGTTTCGAGAATCTTGCCTTGGTGAACCCGAAATCCGTGAGGGTCCACATGGAGACCAAGCCCGGCGAGCCGATCGACCAGGCGAAGCTCGACATGGACATGCGCCGCATTTACGGCACCGGGGATTTCGAACACGTCAATTACCGCTATCTCGAAGATTCCGGCACGCGCATCCTGGCGGTGGACGCCGTCGAAAAATCCTGGGGACCGGACAGCCTGCGATTCGGCCTGGGCTTGTCCAGCGATTTCGCCGGCGACGCGCTGTACAACCTGCTCGTCTCCTATCGCAAGCGCTGGATCAATCAACTGGGCGCGGAGTGGAGGACCGACCTGCAGCTGGGCAGCACCACCAGCTTGGGCAGCGAGTTCTACCAGCCGCTCACCGCCTCCGGCGCCTTCTTTGTTGCTCCGGGTGCCTTCCTCCAGCGCACCACTGCGCCGATCTATCAGGACGACAAACGGTTGGCAACCATCGACAGGAAGACGGCCCGGGTGACGCTGGACCTGGGCGCCAATCTTTACGAATACGGATCCCTCCGGCTGGGTGTTCTGGCCGGCAAGGTCAAGCGGGAAGTGGATACCGGAACCCTGCCCTTCCCGGTCAACTCCGACACCATCACGCTGGGCGCCTATAACGCACGCCTGTTACTTGACCAGCTCGACAGCGTGCATTTCCCGCGCGAGGGCTGGAAGGCAGACTTGAGTTATCTCAAGTCGGATACCGCGCTGGGCGCGGACGACCCCTACAAGAAATGGGAAGTCGGCGGCATCTTCGTCCATTCATTCGGCGAACATACGTTCAACGTGTCCGCAGGCGCCGGCGACATTACCGGTTCGAAGCTGTCGCCGGCCTACGACCAGTTTTCCTGGGGGGGATTCCTGAAGTTGTCCGGCCTTGCGACCGGTCAATTGATCGGTGAAAACCTGAAATATGGCCGCGCCATGTATTACCACCGGCTGTCGCGCAGTTCGATTTTCGAGGGCGCCTATGGCGGTATTTCACTGGAAACCGCCAAGATGAGCCATCCGGCGGTTCCGGGCAACCGGGACGACTGGATCCGCGCCGCTAGCGTCTTCGTCGCCGCCGATACGCCGCTCGGACCGACCTATCTGGGCTACGGGCAGACGCAGGACGGGCCCAGCAGTTTCTACTTCTATCTGGGCCGGCCTTTCTGATGACCGCAGTGCCATCTCCGTTGTGCGGAGATGGCACCGGCGTGCGGTTTTCCAGACAACGTTTCTACGCCGGGAAAAGCAATGCCGGTGTCTCGCGCAGCAGGGTGGGTAGCTTCAGACCTTGCTGATCAAGCCGGAGCAGGCTTCCCGCTACCGGCTCGCATCGCAGAACGCAAAGGATGATTCCCCTTGCAATCGCGCCGGGCAGGAATCCGCTGCCCGGCATCGGGACTCAGGGAGTGACTTCCTTCCACCCGGTGCCCGGATCGAAACTGGTCATCGCGGCGCCGGTCTTCGCGGAATTCTTGCCGAGGTCTTTCTGGAAGATCTTGCCGTTGTGGCTGACGATGAAACTCATCACCCCGGTCGTGCCATAGTCGTGCGGATAAGCGACCATGGCGAAGCCGGCGAGCATGCGGCCGTTGATGATATAACTGTAAGCGCCGCCGGCGGCGCTCTTGCCCTGGCGCGTCAGGATGCGGAAATGGTAGCCGCGGTAGGGATCGCCTTTCACGTGGTTCTTGAGATAGGGCGCGCTGGCGGCGATCAGTGGCCCGAAAGGACTCTCTTCCTCGCCCTTGGCCGCATCGGCCGGCCAGTAGAGGCCGTCATGCTTGCCCGCCGTGCTGTTGAGTTTCTGCGCATACTGCAGCACACCGTCGCCATCACGATCGATAGAGGCATACTGACGCTGTGCCCCGAGATAGGCACGCATGACCTCGATGGCACTGTTCTCATTGCCGCCGATGCGCCTATTGATCAGTTCCTCGATCCCCTCCTCCGTGGCGAAGCGCCAGGCGCCACCCGTC
>CAIZKA010000258.1 GCA_903933395.1 uncultured beta proteobacterium
CTGGCGATGGCATTGTTGTCGGCGGCCGAGCCCTTGGCATCCTCGCGGCTGACGAGGTAGTCGGGAACCATGTCGCCTTCCTTCCAGCCGGCGTTCGGGTCGAAGGGCACCGCATTCGTTTCGCGGATCAGGAAGTGGTCGCCGCCCTTGTGCAACTGATCGACAGTGATCGACTTGTAGCCGACCTTCTTGGCGTCCCACATGTACTTCGGCGCATGTGTCTTGGCATCGGAATTGCCGCTGAACATGTCCTTGCCGGCATCGCCCAGTCGAAACTCGAGCACGTAACCGTCATCGGCCATGCCCACCGCGGTGCTGCGGTGCGCACGCCACTGGATCAGGTCGACGAAATAGCCGGCGGCCTTGAGCTTGTTGATTTCGTCGACGGTCTTGCCGGTCTTCCAGTCCGACGGATCGGTGCGGGTGTCGGGCAGGTACTTGCGCACGTCACCCTTCTTGATCGCGGTCAGCATCGGGTTGGCGGCGACTTCCGCCTTGGTGAACTGTTTGGCCATGTCGCGCTGGCCGTCATGGCAGGTCAGCCAGCAACCCTGCTTGGCGAAGCCGGGCACCTTGCCGTCGTCGATCATGATCGACATGCGATCTTCGTAGATGCCTTGCATCTGGCGATCCTGGACGATCTTGTCGAGTTTCGGGAAGCCCCAGACTTTCCATTCCTTGCCGTCGAAGCGCAGGTACTGGTGCTCCGTGCCGGCGTAGGCGTTGTCGGTTTTCCACTGGTAGCGCAGATAGAGGTTCTTGGCGTCATAGGCAGCCTGCACCTTGAGGTCCTTGTAGCCGGATTTGCCGGGAACCGGCATCGGCTCCAGCCTGCCGCCCTTGACGATCTTCTCGCCGATGTCCTTTTCGGCATCTTTTTCATCGTGGCAGGAGGTGCAGGCGTCGCCGCGCTTGACCTCTTTCGCGGCGTTCTTGTGGTCTTCGCTGCGCAGCCATTCGTAGCTGGACTGGCCCGGATAGAACAGCGGGACGTGCACCGTTGCGATCTTCGACCAGTTGATTTTGGCCGGGTCGGCGGCGAGGGCGGAGCCCGTGCCGAAAGTCAGTCCGACGGCGGCCAGGCTCAGAAACAGTGCAGTTCTTTTCATGGTGGTTCCTCTGTTGGTGTTGATATGAAAGTTCTTATGGAACAACACTATCCGCCGTTTGTGCGGCGCAATATTGATAAAGGTCAATGACGGGGCGGATAGCCGGTCGTTTGCGACGGGGGTATTGGCGACCTTTCAGGCAGGTTTGCGCTAGACTGTATAAAAATACAGCTACCGACCCAGCCATGACTTCCCTGCCGGCTTACGCCGAACTTCACTGCCTGTCGAACTTCAGTTTCCTGCGCGGGGCCTCCCACGCGGCGGAACTGGTGGCGCACGCCGCACGGCTGGGCTATGCGGCGCTGGCCATCACCGACGAATGCAGCTTCGCCGGCAGCGTGCGCGCCCATCTGGCGGCGCGGGATTGCGGCCTGCGACTGATCCACGGCACCGAACTGCGGCTGGCCTGCGGCATGAAGCTGGTGCTGCTGGCGCAGAACCGGGCCGGCTACGGCAACCTCTCGGCGCTGGTGACCCTGGGCCGTCGCCGCGCGGAGAAGGGCCGCTACAGCTTGTCTCGCGCGGACCTCGCCGGCTGGGATGGCGGCGGCGTGCCGGATTGTCTGGCGCTGTGGGTGCCCGCGTCAGCCACAAGAGTCGGCGCTGGCGATACGGCAGTTGATGACGCCGGTGCGCGCTGGCTGGCCGAACACTTTCCGGGTCGCGCCTGGATCGCCTTCGAGCGCCACCTGCGGCCCGACGACCATGAGCGCCTGGCGCGCCTGCGCGAACTGGCGGCGGCCACCCATCTGCCGCTGGTCGCGGCCGGCGACGTGCACATGCATGCGCGCTCAAGGCGGCCCTTGCAGGATGTGCTGACCGCCCTGCGCCTGAACACTATCGTGGCGGAGGCAGGACACGCCCTGTTCCCCAACGGCGAACGACACCTGCGCTCACGCCTGGCGCTGGCTCGCCTGTATCCGCCCGAACTCCTGGAAGAAACGCTGAAGATCGCCGCGCGCTGCGATTTTTCCCTGGACGAGCTGCGCTACGAGTACCCCGAGGAAGTGGTGCCAGACGGCCAGACGCCGGATTCCTGGCTGCGGCAGCTGACCGCGGCGGGCCTCGCGCGGCGCTATCCGGGCGGTGTGCCGGACAAGGTGACGGCGCAGGTCGAACACGAACTGCGGCTGATCGCCGAGATGGCCTATGCGCCGTATTTCCTCACCGTGCACGACATCGTCGCCTGGGCGCGCGGGCAGGGCATCCTGTGCCAGGGACGCGGCTCGGCGGCGAATTCGGCGGTGTGCTACGCGTTGAACATCACCGAGGTCGACCCGGCGCGCGCGGCGATGCTGTTCGAGCGCTTCGTCTCGAAGGAGCGCAACGAGCCGCCGGACATCGACGTCGATTTCGAGCACCAGCGGCGCGAGGAAGTGATCCAGTACATCTACGCCAAATACGGTCGCGAGCGCGCCGCGCTGACCGCCGCCGTGATCACCTATCGCACGCGCGGCGCGCTGCGCGATGCGGGGCGTGCGCTGGGCTTCCCGCTGGCGGCCATCGACCGCCTCGCCGGCAATCTGGCCTGGTGGGAAAAGCGCGAGGAGCTGCCGCAGCGCTTTCTGGAGGCCGGGCTCGACCCGGCGGGTGCGAACGTGCAGCGCTGGCTGGGCGTGGCGCAGATGCTGATCGGCTTTCCGCGCCACCTGTCGCAGCATGTCGGCGGCTTCGTCATCGCTCGCGGCCGGCTCGACCGCCTGGTGCCGGTGGAAAACGCCGCCATGCCGGAGCGCACCGTGATCCAGTGGGACAAGGACGACATCGATGCGCTGGGCCTGATGAAGGTCGACGTGCTGGCCCTGGGCATGTTGAGCGCGATCCGCCGCATGCTGGCCCTCGTCGGGTTGCGTCATGGCCGGCCCTTTCAGCTTTCCGATGTGCCGGCCGAGGATGCCGCCACCTATGAGATGGTTTCGCGCGCCGACACGGTCGGCGTGTTCCAGATCGAATCGCGCGCGCAGATGGCCATGCTGCCGCGCCTGAGGCCGCGCTGCTTCTACGACCTGGTCATCGAGGTGGCGCTGGTGAGGCCGGGGCCGATCCAGGGCAACATGGTCCATCCCTACCTGCGGCGGCGGCAGGGGCTGGAGCCGGTCAGCTACCCGTCGGATGCGGTGCGCGGCGTGCTCGAACGCACCCTGGGCGTGCCCATCTTCCAGGAGCAGGCGATGCAGATCGCCATCGTCGCCGCCGGTTTCACGCCCGGGGAGGCGGATCAACTGCGCCGCGCCATGGCGGCGTGGAAGCGCCGTGGCGGCCTTGAGCCCTTCCGCGACCGCTTGCTGGACGGCATGCGCGAACGCGGCTATGCCGGCGAGTTCGCCGAGGCGCTCTACCGCCAGATCCAGGGTTTCGGCGAATACGGCTTTCCCGAATCGCATGCCGCGAGCTTTGCGCTGCTGGTATATGTCTCGGCCTGGTTGAAGCGCCACGAACCGGCCGCTTTCCTCGCCGGCCTGCTCAACTCGCAGCCGATGGGTTTCTATTCGCCTTCGCAACTGGTGCAGGATGCGCGCCGCCACGGTGTCGAGCTGCGGCCGGTGGATGTCACGGCCAGTGCGTATGACAGCACGCTGGAAGGGGAAGCGCTTTCCAGCGTCCGTCTCGGCCTGCACCAGGTGCGCCACTTCGCCACGGCGGCGGGTGAGCGCATCGTCGCGGCGCGCGCGCAAGCGCCCTTTGCCGATCTCGCCGACCTGGCCCGGCGCGCGGAACTCGGCCGCGGCGATCTCGACGCGCTGGCCGCGGCAGGTGCCTTGTCGCAGCTTGCCGGACACCGGCACCAGGCGGCATGGGCCGCTGCCGCAGTGCCGCTGCAGCGCGACCTCTTCGCCGGCGTCGCGCTGCGCGAAGAGGCCGTGAGTTTCGCCGCGCCGCGCGAAGGCGAAGACATCGCCGCCGACTACCGCAGCCTCGGCCTTACGCTGGGCCGCCATCCGCTGGCGCTCTTGCGCGCGCGGCTGGCGGCGCAGCGCTACCTTCCGGCGATGGACTTGCGCAGCCGCGGCAACAACGCGCTGGTGCGCTGCGCCGGGCTGGTCACCTGCCGCCAACGGCCGGGCACCGCTTCCGGTGTCATCTTCCTCACGCTGGAAGACGAAACCGGCTGCGCCAACGTGGTGGTGTTCAATGATCTGGCGTGTCGCCAGCGCCGACTATTGCTGGGCAGCCGCCTGCTCGGTGTGGCCGGGCAATTGCAGCGCGAAGGCACGGGCGAGCATGCCATGGTGCATTTGATTGCGAAGCGATTGTTCGACCACAGCGAACTGCTCGGCAGCCTGGTCACGGCGAGCCGGGATTTTCACTGAGAACCGTCGGGACTCAGGAACCAAATCGAGCGATGAAACGCCGGTCGATGCTGTCCTTCCAGCGCCAGACCCAGGCGCCGGAAAAGCTGAAGCCGCCCCACGCCGCCAGCGCATGCTTTCCCGCCGTGCCGAGCAGGTAAAGCGCATGTTTTTGCGGCCACCGCGTGAGCAGCGCCCGCATCGCGCCCGCATCACGCCCGCATCACGCCGGCTTCCACCTTAAACGCCGCATTGGGCAACGTTTTTCTTGCTTGAGTTTTCATTGCGTTCCTCGTCGCCGAAACTGTCTTTTTCCGACTTCTCTTTCTCTTTCTCGCTCAACTGCGCTTTGCACTGTGCCGAATCCGGCGCGGTCGCGCATGGGTCAACTATCGGGATATCGATCGGGAGCGGTGGTTTGCAAATGTCCGGACTGCTGACGCAGGGGTCTGCAGTGATGGCGTTGGCGTTGGCGTAGGTGATCACCAGTGTTTTGGCTGACTCGGTCGCCGGAGTGCTGTGGTTGACCACGAAGAAGCCGCTCCCGTCCGGGGACGAGGTCGTCGTCGCCGTACCGTCGATCATGATGCCGCCACTGCTGCGGGTGAGGAAATCGAGGAAGATGGTGGCC
>CAIZKA010000259.1 GCA_903933395.1 uncultured beta proteobacterium
GATGACCGTACTCTATCGGCGACCGAAGCAGGACTGGCTGGCGCCGCTGATCGAAGAAGGGCGCGGCGCGAATCTGAAGCTGGCCCCCGCCGACCTGTCCGGCGTGCGGCGCCTGCTGAAAGCGCTGAAGAGCGGCGAGGCGGTGGGCATGCTGCCCGACCAGGTGCCGGGCAAGGGCGAAGGCGCCTGGCTGCCCTTCTTCGGCCGTCCCGCCTACACCATGACGCTCGCGGCGCGACTGGCAGAAACCGGGGCCACGGTGCTGCTGGCGTATGGCGAACGCCTGCATTACGGCGCCGGCTTTCACCTCAAGCTGTTTGCCTTGTCCGCGCCGCTCGAAGGCGATCTCATGCAGCGCGCGGCACAACTCAATCGCGAACTCGAAACGCTGATCCGGCAGTGCCCGGAGCAGTATCTGTGGGGCTACAACCGTTACAAGGTGCCGGCGGGCGCCGAGCCGCCCAAGATTACGGCGACGGTGTCGTGACGTGATTGACGCAGCCCTCTTTACTACCGGACGTTTTCGTCCGATAATGCAGCCATGACGGGAAACGATTTCATCCGCAAGCTGAAAGCTCTTGGCAAGGCGCGACGGGTGATCGTTTCACTCAATGCGGCGAGGGGCAAGGGCAGCCACCAGACGCTGTACTTCGGCACCGCATTCACCGTCGTTCGCAACCCGAAGGATGAACTGAAAACCGGCACGTTCCATGCCATGTGCAAGCAACTGGGCATCAAACCGTCCGACTTGTGAGAGACCAATCATGAACCGCTTTCAATATCCTGTTCTGCTTACGCCCGCCGAAGAAGGTGGATTCGTCGTCACCTGTCGCGACCTCCCGCAACTCATCACCCAGGGCGATACCGAGGAGGACGCTCTGGAGCAGGCGGCCGATGCAATGGACGAGGTATTCGCCACGTACATGGTCGAAGGCATCGGGTTTCCGGAACCCAGCAAGGCGAAGCGGCGCGAGCATCTGGTGGCGCCGCCGGCCGAGACGACGGCGAAGGCCGCCTTGTTTGTGGCGATGCGACAGGCCGGCATCAGCAAACTGCAACTCGCGCGGCGTCTAGGCGTCGATGAAAAGGAAGTCCGCCGCCTGCTCGACCCACACTATGGCTCCAAACTGCCGCGCATCGCGCAGGCGATCAGCGTGCTCGGGCAGCGACTGGTGATTGGGCTGGAGCCAGCGTGATTGTGGTGAATCGGCAAGGCCGAAGCCCTGGGACGATGTACGCCAAGCCTCTTTGATCCATGACACCCAAGAGCATTCGCTCCCACTTGACACCCTACTCAATTGTTTCCAAGCGAAGAACAACCATCGCCCACGCATTTGCATCTGCTCTTGCACCCTCTGAAGACTTTGACAGCGAGAAAGTGGAAGCTGCATTGACTGCACTTGGACAGAAGAACTTACAAGCGCTGACGTGTATCTATTGTGGGAAATCAGCGCAGACTTGGGACCACTTGGAGAATCTGGTTAGAGAGGGGAAGCTGAACGGCTACGGACACCAGATTGGAAACCTTGTGCCTTGCTGTCGTGATTGCAACTCGGAGAAAGGCGGGAAGCCTTTTCGGGAATATGTAAGTACATTGAACCTTTCCTCGGCCGAACAGAAAGACCTCATTGGCCGGCTGGAAACACATCTTTCCATAGCCACGCCGATCAACACGTCAGGACTGGATATTGAAGGCCAGGCCACCCTTGAACAATTCAATGCCATCCAAGCGCAAGTATTGAAGCTCATGGAAGAAGCAGACAAGCTGGCCCAAGTGCTCCGAAAGAATAGAAATGGCCGACCTTCCTATCGACCGCTTGGGATCGAAATCGGGCATTCGCGATTGTCGTCGGCTGCACGTGACGGGCTGAAGTGACACGCCTCTTCCTCGCCCTCATGTGGCTGCTGCACTGGCTGCCATTGTCGCTGCTGGCAGCCCTCGGACGCGGCCTCGGCCTGCTGCTCTACGTCGTGGTGGGCGAGCGCCGCCACGTCACGCTGACCAATCTCGGCCTGTGCTTCCCCGATCTATCGCCAGCTGAAAAGTCGGCGCTGGCGAGACGGCACTTCATGGCCTTTGGCCGCAGCTTCCTTGAACTGGGGCTCTGGTGGCATGCCTCGCCGGAGCGCATCCGGCGCCTGGTGCGGCTCGACGGCGGCGAGAAGCTCGTGGCGTACAGGGACAAGCCGGTGATCCTGCTGGTGCCGCATTTCGTCGGCATCGACGCAGGCTGGATCAGGCTGGCGCTGGAGCATGGTCTGGTGGCGATCTACACGCACCAGAAGAACCGCGTGTTCGAGGCGGCGATGAACGACGGCCGCCTGCGCTTCGACAACTGCGCCCTGGCTTCGCGCCAGGAAGGCACCCGCCGCGCCCTCAAGGCGATGAAGGAGAACCGCTTCTTCCACTATTCGCCGGACATGGATTACGGCCCGAAGGAATCCGTTTTCGTGCCATTTTTCGGCGTGCAGACGGCCACCATCACCGGCCTCGCGCGCCTCGCCAAACTCACCGGAGCGACGGTAATTCCGGTGGTCACCCGCATGACTTCGGGCGGCTACGTCGCCAGCGTGGGCGAGCCATGGACGAATTTTCCGGGCGATGACGACGCAAGCAACGCCAGGCGCCTCAACGCCTTCATCGAAGCCGAAGCGCTGAAGTCGCCCGAGCAGTACTACTGGTTGCACAAGCGCTTCAAGACGCGCCCGCCGGGGGAACAAGGGGTTTATTGACCCCAATTTCCGAAAGTCGGCGCTGGCGATACGGCGTATTCTGGCCGGATGAAGAGACGCTTCACCAAAATGCACGGCCTCGGCAACGATTTCGTCGTGCTCGACGCCATCAACCAGAATTTCGTGCCAACACCGGCGCAGGCGCGCTTTCTCGCCGACCGGCATTTCGGCATCGGCTGCGACCAGTTGCTGGTGGTCGAGAAGACCAGCACGCCCGGCGTCGATTTCCGCTACCGCATTTTCAATGCCGACGGCGGCGAGGTGGAACAGTGCGGCAACGGCGCGCGCTGCTTCGTGCGCTTCGTCCATGAGCAGGGCCTGACGCAAAAACGCGAAATACGCGTCGAGACGCAATCCGGTGTGATCACGCTACGCCTGGAGTCCAACGAGCAGGTCACCGTGGACATGGGTGCGCCGCACTTCCTGCCGGCCGAGATTCCCTTCGACAGCAGCACGGATGCTGTCGTGCAGCCGCTCGACGTGGCCGGCAAGAGCATCGATATCAGCGTGGTCTCGATGGGCAATCCGCATGCGGTGCAGGTAGTGGCCGACGTCGATACCGCGCCCGTGGCGCAGCAGGGTCCGCTGATCGAATCGCATCCGCGCTTCCCGCGCCGGGTCAATGCCGGCTTCATGCAGATCGTCGATCGCCATGCCATCCGCC
>CAIZKA010000260.1 GCA_903933395.1 uncultured beta proteobacterium
CGTATTGGTTGCCAGCGGCACCGCCACGCTGGAAACCGCGCTGGTCGGCCGTCCGATGGTGATCGCCTACAAGATGTCGCCGTGGTCGTGGCGCCTGATGCACCGCATGGGTTATCTGCCCTGGGTCGGCTTGCCCAATATCCTGGCCGGACGCTTCGTGGTGCCAGAGTTTTTGCAGGACGAAGCGACGCCCGAAAACCTTGCCCAGGCACTGGGCAACCTGTTGGTGGACCGCCAGGCAGGCGCAGCCATCAGCCGCGTCTTCGACGGCATCCATCGCCTGTTGCGGCAGGACACCGCGCAGAAGGCCGCCGCCGCCGTGCTGCCCTACCTGCAGAAAGCGTGATGCGGCTCGTTTGCGGCGTTGACGAAGCCGGCCGCGGGCCGCTTGCCGGACCGGTTTATGCCGCTGCCGTAATACTCGATCCGGCGCGGCCCATTGAAGGCCTGGCCGACTCCAAGAAACTTTCCGCGCGCAAGCGCGAGCGCCTGGCCGTGGAGATCCGCGAAAAGGCGCTGGCCTTCGGCATCGCGTCGGCGTCGGTCGAGGAAATCGACCGCATCAATATCCTGCAGGCGACGCTGCTCGCCATGCGTCGCGCGGTCGAGGCGCTCGCCGTGCAACCCGCGGAGGCGCTGATCGACGGCAACCGCTCTCCCTTGCTGGCGATGCCGGCACGCGCCATTGTTCGCGGCGATGCCACCGAGCCGGCGATTTCCGCGGCATCGATCCTCGCCAAGACGGCGCGCGATGCCGAAATGCGGCGTATCCACGAGGCCTTCCCGCAGTACGCGCTGGATCGTCACAAGGGCTACGACACGGCGGCTCACCGAGCCGCCCTGTTGCTGCATGGTCCTGCCGGTTTCCACCGCAAGAGCTTTGCCCCGATAAGAGCCTTGCTTGAAGGCGCCGAATGAGCGACATGCGCCATATAAGTTCGCGCGACAACCCGCACTTCAAGGCTTTGCGCGCACTGGCCGACGATCCCCGCGGTCATGGGCGCGCCCTGGTCGATGGCATCCATCTGGTAGCCACATGCATTGCCCGCGGCATAGGAATCAAGCAGTTGCTGGTCAGCGAGAGCGGGCAGAAGAACCCGGAAATTATGGTTCTGCTGCAAGGTGCCGCCGGGATAGCTCGCGTGACTTTGCGCGACAGCCTGTTCCGTGATCTCTCAGGGGTTGCTGCGCCGACCGGTGTCGCCGCCGTGATCGACATACCGGTGCCGCCCGCGGGTTGGCCGTCGGGCGATGCCGTGCTCCTGGACGCGGTGCAGGATGCAGGCAATGTCGGCGCCATCCTGCGTACCGCCGCCGCTGCGGGCGTGGGCGATGTGCTGCTCGGCCCGGGTTGCGCCGGCGTGTGGACGCCGCGTGTCTTGCGTGGCGGGCAGGGCGCTCATTTCTCGCTCGCCATCCGCGAACAGGTCGATCCGGCCGCCGCGTTGGCGGCCTGTCATGCGACTTCGGTTGCGACCGTCGCCCGTGGCGGCGCGAATCTCTACGAGCTGGATCTCAAGGGCCCGATACTCTGGCTGGTGGGCAACGAAGGCGCAGGCCTTTCGGCAGAGCTCGTCGCGGCGGCAAGGCTGCGCGCCACGATTCCGCTCGCGGCGGGGACCGAATCGCTCAATGTGGCGGCGGCAACGGCGGTATGCCTGTTCGAGGCAAGCCGCCAGCGCGGCGTTCGATGACATTTATATATTCCGCCCGAGGCTCCGGCTGACTTCTGCTTCCGCGCTGCTGAATCCGGTCGGGGATACCGCTATCGCCTCCGGTGCGCACATACCCCACAAGGGGATACCGTCCGCGCTTCCTGCGCGGACATAATGAAAAGGCCCGCACATGGCGGGCCTCAATAAACCGGAAGTTCCGGGGATTACTTTTTCTTGGCGGCCTTCTTGCCGGCAACGGCGGCTTTGAACGTGGCGCCGGCCGTGAAGCGCGGCACGGTGGTCGCGGCGATCTTGAGTTCCTTGCCGGTTTGCGGGTTGCGGCCGACACGGGCAGCGCGCTTGGAAGGCTTGAAGCTGCCAAAGCCGACGAGAGTGACGGTGTCGCCCTTCGATACTGCCTTGACGATGGCGGCCATGACAGCGGAGAGTGCCTTCTCGGCAGCGGCCTTGCTGATGTCGGCTTCCTTGGCGGTGATTTCGATCAGTTCAGACTTGTTCATGTGTGTCCTCGTGGAAGTAATTATGGTGGTGGCGGGTTTAATTCTAGGCGAATGGTAACGCAGTGTGTCAAACAATTCATTGTCAGGGTCAAGGTTTTTGCAAAATAATGGCAATGCGATACAGGCTTGAACCGGGCCGGGAATCGTTCTTGCCCCGGCCATGCCTCTTGCAGGCATGGCCGGAATTATCTCCCAAGCGCAGAAAAGCATACAGGCAAAGACGATAAAATGCCGGCTTGCAGGGAAACATGCCGGCCATTGCGGGCGGATTCTGATTCTGCCTTGCACCTGTCGGGCAACTGAAGCAGCAGAAGAAGGGACGTGAAGGCTATGGAACTTGTCTGGTGGCACTGGATGGTTATCGGTCTCGGGCTGGGCATGCTGGAACTTTTCGTCGCCTCCTTCTTTGTCATCTGGTTCGGCCTCGGCGCGCTGCTGGTGGGCGTCGCGATGCTGGTCATGCCGGACCTGGCATTCAGCGCCCAGATACTGCTGTGGACGGCGGCTTCGGTGGTCATGACAGTGCTCTGGTTCAAGGTCCTGCGCAAGGACGGTGAAAAGACACGCTCCGGCCAGGCCGGCGAGGCTTTGGGCGAAATCGGGGTTCTGGTCAGGGCGGTGGAGCCGTTGGGCATCGAGTCTGCACGCGGCGAGGTGCGTTTCCAGAAGCCGGTGATGGGTTCCGATATCTGGCCCTGCCTCGCCGACGAGGCGATTGGAGCCGGAGAGCGGGTCAGGGTGCTGGCCGTCGACGGCCAGATTCTTAAAGTCGGCAAATACTGAAGGGGCAGGTCATGGGTGAATTCGGCATTGTCGTAATCGTACTGTTTGTTTTTGTTGCCGTCACGATTGCCAAGGGCGTGCGCATCGTGCCCCAGGGCGAGGAATGGATCGTCGAGCGCCTTGGCAAATTCCACGCCACGCTGCGTCCCGGTCTCAACATCATCATTCCCTACCTGGATCAGGTGCGCTACAAGCTGACAACCAAGGACATCATCCTCGACGTCCAGGAGCAGGAGGTCATCACCAAGGACAACGCGGTGATCCTGACCAACGCGATTGCCTTCATCAAGGTCACGGATCCGATCAAGGCCGTTTACGGCGTGACGGATTTTTCCGAAGCGATCCGCAACATGATTATGACCACCTTGCGTTCCATCATCGGCGAGATGACGCTGGACGAAGCGTTGTCCAATCGCGACAAGATCAAGGCGCGCCTGCGCGAAGGCGTCGCCGATGAAGCCATCGACTGGGGCCTGACCGTGAAGTCGGTCGAGATCCAGGACATCAATCCGTCCGAGTCCATGCAAAAAGCCATGGAGGCGCAGGCATCCGCCGAGCGCGAGCGCAAGGCCATGGTGACCAAGGCCGAGGGCACCAAGCAGGCCACCATCCTCAACGCCGAAGCGCAACTGCAGGCCGCGCGCCTGCAAGCCGAAGCGCAGGTCACGCTGGCCGATGCCTCGGCCGAGGCGATCCGCCGCGTGGCGGCCGCGATCGGCACGGAGGATGCGCCGATGCGCTACATGCTGGGCGAGAAATACATCCATGCCATCGGCAACCTGGCCAAGTCGGACAATGCCAAGACGGTATTGATTCCCGCCGATATCCAGGACACGCTGCGCGGCATTCTGGGCAGCCGCAAGTAGCCGAAACGCTCATGGCACCGAGTGCTGCGCGCAGAAGATGAAACACGCGAAAACGAAGTTTCAGTGGAGGCTAACGCCGGCATCATCGGCGTTAAGCGCAGCGGCCGTAACTAAAACGAAGTTTCAGTGGAGGCTAACGCCGGCATCATCGGCGTTAAGCGCAGCGGC
>CAIZKA010000261.1 GCA_903933395.1 uncultured beta proteobacterium
GACTGCTTCCGACTGCGGGATGATACTGCGGCGATTCGAAAAAAACCGGCTCCGGCGACACGGCGACGAGGTGTGCCGCTGCCTAACGCCGCTTCAGGTCGGCCAGCGCCGCCGGATAGCCGGCCGCCGCGCTGCGTTGCAACCACTGTTCGGACTGAGCCGCATCCTTGACCTGACCGGCGCCGGTGCCATGCATTACCGCCAGCGCATACATCGCCTCGCCGTCACCACCCTGTGCCGCCATCAAGAACCATTTCGCCGCAAGCGCGAGATCGCGCGCAATACCGCGGCCCGCCTCGTAACTCCACGCCAACCGGGTCTGCGCGCGGAGATCGCCGGACTCGGCGCCAGCCTTGAGAATTGCCACGGATTCTTCCGCGCGTCCTTCAGCCAGCGCCCGATCGGCGCGCAGCACCGGATCGTTTGCATCAGCGACGGAGTTCGCAGCCGCCAGATAGCGCCGCGCCTCGGAATCCCCCGCCGCCGCGGCCATGCTCAGGTAGCGGCGGCCTTCGCCACGATCGACGGCAACCCCGGGCGCGCCCAGCCAATGCATGACGCCGACGCGGAACATCGCCTTCGGGCTGCCCAGCAGCGCGCCGCGCCGGTAATAGGCCAAGGCGCGCTCGATGTCGCGGGGCACGCCCAGCCCGTCCTCATAAAGAATCCCGAGGTTGAACGCCGCTTCGCCAAAATTGCGCTGATCGAGCGCTTCCCATATGCGTCTCGCCGACGCGTAGCGCGCCATCTTGAACTCGGCATAGCCGCGGTAGTTGCCATACTCCGGCTTGCGCACGATTTCCGCGAGATCGATCTCATCCTCCAATGGCGAGGGCTCTGCCGCGGCCGCAATGGCACAGCTCAGGATTGAGACAGGAACCAGCCAAAACACGCAAAGCTGCCTCAGCAATCTGCCAGTGCGGTCGGAATGGCAAAAAGCTGCCATGTCATTCGATTGTCAAGATGGGCAGCCAATGGCTGCGAGGGTCACCAAGACTCAGATCGACGCTGCGCAACGGCCTCAGCCGCCGCTCGAGGGGAACGCTGTCCGGGGCAATGAACGGATCCATGTCGACATCATGCAACTGGCCAACGATGCCGCGTTCCGTCCACGTCATCTTGTAGTAGATACCGTTGAACGGATTGATATGCAGCGATTTGGGCGGGGTACGCATGAACATCAACGCGTATTCCAGGGGAACCAGATCGCCCGCCGATATCACGGGGGCCTCAAGCTCGACCGGAAAGTGGCACAGGCGCTGCGACGGGCCGGTCAGGCAGCGAAACGGGCGCATGGCGAGGAAATACTCTTCCAGCTTTTCCTCCATGGTGATCCTGAAACGGGTCTTGCCGTTCTCGGCCGCGGTGAATTCGACAAGTCCGATACGCTGCTTCTCGCCGTCTGCGTTGCCAAGCCAGATGCCTCTGGTTCCAGCAAGATCGGCGCCCAGACCCGCCTGGGACAGGACGCTACCGAACAGGAAGATCAGCAAATGGCGGGGCCGCATGCCTTACCCCTCTCTCGAACTCGCCGAAAAAAGACCGGCGGCAACTTGCGTTGCGCCGGTCCCAGAAGGAGGCCATCCATACCGTCGGACGAATCGCCACGGAGGAGAAAACCTGCTACTTGCCGCTCTTGTGAAGCTTGAACACCCACATCGAACCGCCCTGGTTGAGGAAGTTGACCTTTTTCGCCACATCGCCACCCCACAGCGGTACCGCACCGCCCCAACCCGAAGCCACGGCAATGTACTGCTCGCCGTCCTGGTCCCAGGTGATCGGAGGTGCAACGACGCCTGACCCGGTCTGGAACGACCAGACTTCCTTGCCGGTCTTGGCGTCGGCCGCCTTCAGGAATCCTTCCGGGGTACCCCAGAACACCAGGCCACCCTTGGTCGTCAGCACACCACCCCACAGCGGAGCGTTGTTCTTGACTTCCCAGACGATCTTGCCCGTCGCCGGGTCGATCGCGCGCATGGCGCCAATGTAGCTTTCGTCGATGGTCTTGATGGTAAATCCGGCGCCGAGGTAGGCCGCGCCCTTCTTGTAGCTGACCGGTTCGTTCCAGATTTCCATGCCCCACTCGTTTGCCGGCACGTAGAAGTAGCCGGTATCCGGGCTATAGGCCATCGGCATCTGGTTCTTGCCGCCGAGGAAGGACGGAACGGAAAATACCGACGTACCCTTCTTGCCATCGGCGCTCTTGGCCGGATCGCCTGGACGGTTGGCCGGATCGAACTTCGGCCGACCATTTTCATCGAGACCGGTAGCCCAGGTTATCTTCTTGACGAAGGGGAAGCCCTTCTGGAACTTGCCGCTCTTGGCATCCAGCACGTAGAAGAAGCCGTTGCGGTCGGCCTTGCCGCCCAGATGCTTGCCATCCTTGGTCTTGTAGGTGACGAACTCGTTCACGCCGTCATAGTCCCAACCGTCGTTCGGCGTGCCCTGGAAGTGCCACACGATTTTGCCGGTGGCAACATCGATGGCCACGGTCGAGCAGGAGTACAGGTTGTCGCCCGGACGCAGCGCGCTGTTCCACGGCGCCGGGTTGCCCGTGCCGAAGTAGGCCAGCCCGGTTTCGGGATCGTAGGTGCCGCCGAGCCAGGTGGCAGCGCCCCCGGTCTTCCACAGGTCACCGGGCCAGGTGGCGTTGGTGGTTCCGGAAATGCCGTTGTCCTTGCCGTCCTTGGTGCCCATGTGACCTTCGACAGTCGGGCGCACCCAGACCATCTTGCCGGTCTTGGCATCGCGCGCCTCGACACGGCCGATGACGCCGAACTCGCCACCGGAGACCCCGGTCAGGACCAGTCCCTTGGCGATGATCGGCGCGGCCGTAGCCGAGTAGCCGGCCGAGTATTCGTCGATTTTTTCCTTCCACACCACCTTGCCGGAATCCTGATCGAGCGCGACCAGTTGTGCATCGAGCGTGGCGAAGATCACCAGATTGTCGTACAGGGCTGCGCCCCGATTAACCACGTCGCAGCAGGGCATGATGCCATCGGGCAAGCGGTGCTCGTACTGCCACAGCTTCTTGCCGGTCTTGGCTTCGAGGGCGAACAGGCGGGAGTAGGAGCCGGTCACGAACATCTTGCCGTTGTGAATTACCGGCTGTGATTCCTGGCCGCGCTGCTTCTCGCCGCCAAAGGAGAATGACCAGACCGGAACCAGGTCCTTGATGGTGCTTGTATTGACCTTGGCCAACGGGCTGTAGCGCTGACCCTGGGTGCCCATGCCCCAGGACAACACGTCACCGGTGGACTTTGCGTCGTTTTCGATATCCTTGTCAGTCACTGCGGCCATTGTCGGCGCAGCGGCCAGGGTGAATATGGCGCTGCCAACCAGCACCGACATCAGGGTACGTTTCATCAAATCTACCTCCTGGAATTTATGGTTCATCGGATACGCCCTCGCTTATCCGTCCAGACCTCCCAAGCAATCAAGATGCCAGGTCATTCGAACTCATGAAAAGCCGCAAAACGGAGAAAATGGCTCGGGCATCCGAATTGCTGCATTGCACCGTGAGCCAAATGCGGGCAGGTGTTTCAGAATGAGACAGCGAGGTGTCTCAATCACCGTCAGCGCTGACGGGTCAGCGTTCCTGCCTCGTAGCGACGATAGAGGTGCGCCACCGAACGGGCGAACTCCTCTGCTCCGAGCGGCAGCGTCGCGAACTCGGCGGGCAGAGCCTTGCCCAGGATCTCCGTCATCTCGTCGCCGCGCGCGGCACCCAGGGCCAGCGTACTTTCAACCCAGCGCAGGTAGCGCCGGGTCTGCTCCACAGCCCGACCGTCGCCCACCGGTTCGCCATGTCCAGGCACCATGATCTTGAACGGAATCGCGTCCAGGCGATGGAGCGCCGCCAGCCACTGCACGATGCTGGCGTGCGGCGTGGTCGGTGCCCGGTTGTGGAACACCAGGTCGCCGGCGAACAAGACCCCGGTCCTGCGGTCGAGGATCACCAGATCGCCCTGTGTATGCCCTGCCAGCGCGATCAGTTCGAACGGGTGCCCGCCGATCACGATCGCACCGGGAGCCACCGCTTCGCGCGCCGCAACAGCTTCGGTACCCTTGATCCAGTCACCGGACAGACGATAGACGTTGTCCGCAAAAGCGCCGCCCTCGCTCCGCTGCCCGGCAATGGTCTCGGCCAGCGCTAGGGTGGGGACGTCGGCGAAGACCTGGTTGCCCAGAAAGTGGTCCGGGTGATGATGCGTATTGAACACGCGTATCACCGGCTTGGGCGTTATCCGGGCGATGGCGCGGCGCATTTGCTCTGCATAGCGCTTCGACGGGCCGCTATCGATCACCACCACCCCATCGTCGGTCACCACGAAAGCGGTATTCACGATGTTGCCGCCGTTGCTGCGACTGAAGTCCTCGGTCTTGCCGACCAGCAGCCAGGTATCGTCGGCGATCTTGCGCGGCACCAACTGATAGTCGAAGCTGTCGGCGGCGACAGGCGACGCATGGATCGCCGCGCCAAGCATCAGCGCGACACAGATGCTTGCAGCCAGTTTCCGCGACAAGGCCACGCTCATTGGGCGACCTTGGCGCTGATCCGGTTGCCGTTGTTGTCGCGGCCAACCAGCGTCAGGCCGATGGGTGGAGCCCCAGAAAAATCAAATGAAAACACCGGATTCTCCGACACCGGCTCGAAGGTATCCAGCGTCATCCATTCCTTTCCCGACGCGTCCCGCAGCGACAGCCGTTCGATGTAGAACGCCGGAATGCCGGGCGCCAGGCCGGTATCCATCGGGTGCATGATGCTGACCTTGACCCGACTTTGCGTTTCACCCTGCCAAACGCGGGACTGCACCTGACCCAGTGTCTCGGTCCAGTTGGCATTGCCACGCCCGACGCTGGGCGCGGTGCAGCCACCGCCACTGGCGTCGATCCAGATGCCGCCGACGTGCCAGACCCCGTCGGCGGTCTGCGCCATGGCACGAATCGGGCTGCCCTGCTGCAGCTTCATGCGGAAGTGCAGGGACGGCATGGCGCCGTTCGATGCAAACTCAAGAACCTTGACGATCGGATTGAGGTCGGCCACCACCAGAACGCGACGCACGTCGTCAAGCCCGATCCTGACACCGACCGGAACGTTCATCGAGTCTTCGGCAATCTTGGGGCCGCTGACGACGACCCGCGAATCGAAAACCACCTTGCCGCCACCGAGGTAACGCTCCCTGATATCGGTCCACTGCGGCGACTGCAGGGGATCGTCGCCCATGGCGGCAAGCGCCGGCGCGGACAAAAGAACCAGCGGGACCAGCAGAACCGGCCATTTGCGCAACAGAAAAAACATCGTCAACTCCTTGCCGCACACCCTATCGGGAACAGGTATCCGCCGCAAGAACAATGCCAATCAGAATCCGTAGCTGGCTGTCACGCCGAGAAGGTAGTTGCGCCCGGGGGCGGACTCGAAGAAGCGCGCATTGCCGTCATTGACGATGACGGAACCGGCGTATTGCTTGTTGCCGATATTGTCGATGCGCAGAAACTCCTTGAGTTTCCAGCCCGCCGACTTCTGCTCGAAGCCCGCGCGCAGATTGCCCAACGTATAGGCCGCCGCCGCATCCGAGTTTTCGTCATCGACGAACACCTTGCTGACGCTGCGCACTTCGACTGCTGCGGAGAATCCGCTGGCCGGGTGCTTCCAGGCCAACTCTCCATAGAGCGAGGTCGCCGGGATGCCGGGCATGCGGTTTCCAGCCGCGATCAGCACCGACGTGGCGGGGGTGCAACCGGTCGCCCTGCACGAGCGAAACGCCTCGTTATAGGTCGCATTGAGTGCGGTATAGGCCAGGGCCAGCGCCAGGTTGTTGCCCAGATCGCTGTCAAGGCTGATTTCCAGTCCCTTGCGGCTGGTGCCTTCGACATTCTGGAAGGTTGCCCGACCGCCGGAGTTGCTGGCGGTGACAATCTCGTCGCGGGTGCGGGTGTTGAATGCGGCGGCCGTCACCCGGGTTGCCGACCCCAGCAGAGCCTTCACCCCCACTTCAAGACTGGTGCTCTTCGCCGCCTTCAGCCCGAGGTTGAGCCCGGCGCCGCCGCCCGGCAGGTAGGACAGTTCATTCATGGTCGGCGTCTCGAAGCCCTTGCCCAGCGTCGTGTAAAGATTGAACGCGGGATCGACCCGCCAGGTGGCGCCGAGCACCGGTGTGGTCGCGGCAAAATCGACTGAGCCGCTGTCGTCGAGATTGGTCCCGGCTATGTACTTGTCCTTGGAACTGACCTTGACCGCGCTGTGCCTCGCTCCGGCCATCAGCAGCCACGCCGCCGAGGGTTCCCATTGCGCCTGCAGGTACTGGTCGAAGCTGTGAATGCGATTGTCCTCGTTGCGCCGCAAGGCACCGAGGATTCCGGTCTGCGCGCCGATGAAGTTCTGAAAGCCCTTGCGCTCCTCGTCGAGGTCATCGTAACTGAGGCCGCCGGTTAGCGTAAGCGGACGCCCGCCAAGATCGGCGCGATGCGTCCAGCGTGCGTCGATTCCCCAGTAGTCGCGCTTCAGGTCGATCACGCCGCCCGGATGGCCCGCAGGGGCCTGCGTCGCCGTAGGAATCGCCTGGTACTGGATCGCATCGCGATGACCGCGATACAGGGACACAGTTGCCGTGTCGCCAGCGCCGACTTTTTTCTCGAGAACGAGGCCCAACTGCTGCTGACTCGAACTCTTGCGGGTATTGAAGGTATAAGCGGTCGCCGTCGCCTGGCGCGGATTGGCATCGTAACTGGCACGGTCCAGACCGAGCGGATCCTGAACGTCGGGCATCTCCATGCTGTTGGCGATAAAGGTCAAGCCCGTGTCTGCGGCGAGCTTCCATTTCAGCTTGGCGTTTAGCGTTTCACGGGTCGCGGCACTGTGATCGCGGTATCCGTCGGTGCGGAAGCGGGCGCCGTTGAGGACGTAATTCACTGCGCCGGTATCCCCGGAGACCTTGGCCGCCAGGCGTTCAGTACCGTAACTGCCGACGGCAAGCGACGGCTCGACCGTTGCGCCCGGAGCACCATCTTCGGAAAACAAGGCAATCACGCCACCGGAGGAGTTGCCATACAGTGCCGAAAACGGCCCGCGCATGACTTCGACACGCGCCGCCGAGCCCAGGTCGAAATGTGATACCTGGCCCTGTCCGTCTGGCATCGTCGCTGGAATACCATCTGCATACAGGCGCAAGCCGCGCACGCCGAAACTCGACCGAGCACCAAAGCCGCGCGAAGATATCTGGAGGTCCTGCGCGTAGTTCTGCCGGTTCTGCGCGACGATGCCGGGAATGCGGACCAGTGATTCGGACAGATTGACCTGCAGTTGTCCGTCCTGCAACTGTTCCTTGTTCAGGCTGTCGATCGATGCCGGGAGGTCGAAGCCGGACTGTTCGATCCGTGTCGCCGTGACGACCACCGGGCCGGTGGTGATTTTGGCGTCGGCGGCATGCGAAGAAACCGCATAAGCGTGGGCAAGCAGGGCCGGCAGCAGCAGGCGACGGGCAATCAGGACGGACATGGGATTTCACGCGCAATCGATGGAACGGCATTGTTGCAGGGTTCGACGTTCAACACCCGCGTCGAATCACCCGGCCGGGTCTCATGATAATCATGAGACCGGTTCCGCTTCAGACTTCGATCAGCCCGTTGCGGATGGCGATCAGCGTCAGTTCCGCCGCGTTGCCGGCGCCGAGTTTCTGCTTGATGTTGTAGAGGTGGGTGCCCACGGTGCGCGGGCTGAGGAACAACACCGTCGCGATCTCCGCCACCGATTTGCCGCGCGCCAGCATCACGAACACTTCAAATTCACGTGCGGAAAGGGCCTCCAACGGGCTGCCGGGCCTGCTCACCTGTTCGACGACGATTTCCTGGGCCAGCGCCGGTTCAAGAAATAGTTTGCCGGCGGCCACCTGGCGGATCGCTTCAATCAGCGCATCCGCCGCGCTGCGCTTGGTCAGATAGCCCATGGCGCCGGCTGCCAGGGCGCGCCGCGGATAGGCCGTATCCTCATGTGCCGACAGCACCAGAACGCGCGTTGCGGGCCATTTCGCCAACAGGCGCGAAAGTGCTTCCAGCCCGCCCATGCCGCCCATCGACAAATCCAGCACCACAAGATCGGGATTCACGGCGGCGAAGCACTTCAGCGCCTCCTCCCCGCTGCCGCATTCGGCTACCACGCGCAGATCACTGGTGGTGTCGAGCAGCAGCCGAAAACCCATGCGAACGACCGCATGGTCATCGACCAGCATGATGCGCAAGTGCGAACTCACTCTGAACCTCCGGGCAGGGGAAGCACGATCCTAACGCGGAAACCCCTGTCCGGACGCGGACCCGCCTCCAGGCGGCCGCCCAGCGCCGCCACCCGTTCCCGCATGCCGACCAGGCCGACTCCCGCGCGCGTCAGCACCTCCGTTGCGCCGTGGCCATCGTCCTCGATAGCGGCTTCGAGGTACCCGTCGCGCGTTGCCACGGAAAGCCCGACCATGCTTGCCCCGGCATGCTTGAGGACGTTGGTCAGGGCCTCCTGCACCGTGCGGAACACGGCGAGGGTCAGTCCCTCGCCCAGGTCGCCCAGATCGCCTTCCAGCGTCATGGTGAGCTCGATATCGGGATGCCGGACCCGCCATTCGCGCCCGAGGTCGGCCAGCGCGGCGGCCAGATCCGGCTGTTCGAGCACGGCGGGACGCAGTTCGCGCACGATGCGATGGACGCTGTCGTAGAGGCCTGCGGCAATCTCGTTGATCTTTCTGGCACCCGATGCCGGACCGGCGGCCTTGTCACCCTCGACGCTGCGGGCAATCGAGGTTGCGATCAACCGGATCGCCGTGACCGTCTGTCCGAGTTCGTCATGAAGCTCGCGGGCCAGGCGTTTGCGCTCTTCCTCGACGCCGGCCTGAATCAGCCGCGTAACCTCGCGGTTTTCGGCGAGCTGTTGCGTGGTTGCCACCAGGCGTATCGCGTCGGCCTCGGTTGGCCGCAGCAGGTGTCGCAGAAACAGAAGCAGCGCAGCGTGCAGCACTGCAACGAACGCCAGGCCCAACAGGAATATCGAGGTCATGCTGTCCCACGCATCCAGGATCGCGCGCGATGCGTCCGGGACGATCTCGATGCGGGCGCCCTGCAAGCCTATTACCGTAGTTTCCTGCGTCGGTCGCATCAGAACGGCGAACCACTCCGGCGCGTTCCGCCCCGCCTTGTAGGCGCTGGGCGGCGAACTGTAGCGCCGCACGCCGTCGGCCGTGTAGAGACTGATTTCGTTGGCGCGGACCCGTCCCAGGCTTTGCAGAAAGCCGACCATCACCACGGGTGCTGGGCCAAATACCGGACTGGTCTGTGCCGCGGTACCCAGCATCTGCACCGCTACCCGGTGGGCGGCCTCGATTTCCTCCTGAATCGAATTGCGGTGGTTGTCGATTAGGATCCAGGTCAGAGCCGCAAGAAATCCGAGATTCAGCGCTGCGACGAGAAGGTTGAGCCGCACTCTCAGGCTCATCGACGGGCCTCGCGCTGGCCACCCAGATCATCCCGCTCGATTTCAAAATACACATGCTGCACATTGCGCCCGTGGCGTGCGGCGTAGCCATGCCAATCCGAAAACTCCGGAAGCTCGGCCAGCTTGATGGCTTCGTCGGGAGTGCGGCCCTCCAGATAGGCTGCGGCGACACGCCGCCGCAACTCCGCCAGATAGCGTCGGGTCAGTGCCAGGTCGCCGGCCCCGCCCACGGGCCCACGGCCGGGAACCAGCATCCGGATGGGCAATTCCGCGACCTGATTCAGCGCCGCGATCCAGCCGACGGTATTTGCTTCGGACAAATGGGGAATCTGTCCGCCATAGACCAGGTCGCCGGAAAACAGCACCGCAGTGGCCTCATCGAACACAGCAAGATCACCCTCGGTATGGCCGTGGCCGAAATGCAGGAGCCTCAGCTGCCGACCGGCGACTTCCTGTGCCTGCGAAACCGGCACGAGGGTGTCGGGCAACCGGATGCGGGTACCTCGCATGGCCTCGTCGCCAACGCTCTGGCCAAGGCTTGCCTGGCACGCCGGGCAACGCTCCGTCATGGCCGCGACGGTGGCGGAAGTCGCCAGGATCGGGATGCCACGGTCGGCGAATGCCGAGTTGCCCAGTACGTTCTGCGGATGCGGATGGGTGTTGATCAGCAGCGCTACCGGCTTCGTCGTCACGCGCGCCACCGCAGCAAGGATAGCTTCGCCGTGACGATGATTGGCACCGCTGTCGATCACCACGACGCCTGTCCGTCCGATGACGAAGCCGGTATTGACGACGCGACCACCGTTCGAAGGATCGGGGTCGGCAAGCGGCGCCGCAATGACATAAACATCCAGGGCAATGCGATGAACCGGCAGAATTTCGGTGGTCGCGGCGGCCCACGGGCCATGCAGCAAGCACGCCGCCGCGAGCAAGGCCCGCCGCAGTGTACTCACCGACCAGGGACTAGGAAGTAATCCGGAAAACGACAGGAACATCAACAGTCAGCGGCCGGCCCGCCAGGGCGCCCGGCAACTGGGGCAGCGGGACAGCCTGGTGCACCATTTCCAGTGCTTGCCGATCGAGAGTCTCATGACCGCTTGAGCTTAGCACGCGAACCCCGAGCAATTGGCCATCGGCGGCCAGCTCCAACTGAAGCACGGCGGTCCCCTGCCACTGGCGCAGCAATGCAATGCGCGGGTAGCGCTGGCGCGTGGCAACGGCACCGGCCAGCTCACGCCCGTAAGCCGCCAGCATGCCGGGATCAACCACGCTCGAACGCACCGGAGCGGCCACCGGATTCGGCCGCGCTGGCGGGACTGGCGCAGCGACCTGTGGTTCGTTGCTGCGAATAACGTACTGCTCCGGCGCCGTATCCGCAGCGGGGCTGGCAAAAATGGGTTGCGCCTGCGGCGCGGCGGCGATGGCGTCGCCCCGGGTCGCCCGAGGCGCAGGTGCAAAAGTCGGCGCTGGCGCGACGGCGACCGGTTCTGTTTCAACGGTCGACGGTGCAAGCCGAACCTGGATCGGCCGGGTCAAGGCGCTGATGGGGTCCTTCAGTCCGGGCAACCAGCCAAGCGCTACTGCATGAATCCCCACCGAAACGAGAATTGCAGCCTTGAAGGCCCACTGCCGATGGTTGCCGGGCAGAAGGTTTGGCGGAAATGTCGCGGGATAGGCCAGCGTGCTGGTAGTCATCATGCAACGCTAACGCATTGTCTGGCTGGCTTCCAGTGAACTGACCCTGAATCATGAAAATCATGACCGGGCAATTCGACCTGACGGAACGAAATGTTTGCTGGCCCCATCCTTGCTTGTAAAACCATTCAACTTTGACTGCAGCAATGGCCTCTTGCCGAGGCTCGAAAGCCGGTGGTACAACCGCGGTTATTACAAGGTACGCGCCTGATGCACCGATCAAAGCTTTTCGCCGTTCCAAATTCTGCTTCGCGCTACCGCGTCTGGCTGCTGCTGATGTTCCTCCTGCCGTGCTGTCAGGCGATTGCCGGGGACCTCGCCAAGGCCGACATCGAACGCCGCTTTCAACGGCCCCTGCATGTTGGCGAAAAACTGCGCGAGGTTCCTGCCTGGCCCCTGACCAGCGAGCTCACACCCGACGCCGGACCGGTCGGCTACGTCTTCGAATCGATCGACCTGGCGCCGATACCGGGCTTCGAAGGTACGCCGATGAACCTGCTGGTGGCCATCGACGCCGGCGGCAAGTTCCTGGATGTCGAGGTATTACGCCAGCATGAACCCGTATTTCTCGGGGGTCTCGGACCGCTGCCCCTGAACGAATTTGTCAAACAGTATCAGGGCAAGAGCCTCAAGCAGGAGATCACTGTGTCGAGCGCCTACGGCAATACCCGTTCCGGCGGCGGCGGCAACCGCGTGGTGCTCGACGGCGTGACCAAGGCCACCGCCTCGGTGCGTATCGTCAATCAGTCGGTACTCGCCGCAGGCCTGGCGGTTGCCCGCGTCAAGCTGGGGTTTGCCGATCCCGGCAGCGGCGCCCCGCCCGCCGTGGTCAAGTCCCTGCCGTTCGAGCGGATGGATCTGGCCACCCTGATCCAGCGCGGCTACGTCCAGCGCTTGTCCTTTCGCAATGCCGACATCGAGAAGCTGTTCGCCGGCAGCGAGGGGGCCGGAACCGACGAAGAGTCGCTGAGCAAACCCGACGAACTCTTCGTCGAAGTCCTTGTCGCCCACCTCAATGCGCCGAACATCGGCCGCAACCTGCTCGGGGACGCCAACTGGGAAAAATTCAAGGCCTACCTCCTGGACGACCGGCCCGCGTTCTGGATTGCCACGCGGGGCCGTTACGCGCTGGTCGATGAAGCCTTCGTACCGGGTACCCCGCCGCCACGTCTGGCGCTGGTGCAGAGCGAACTGCCGATCGAACTGCGCGATGCCAATCGCGACTACGCCCGGCTACCCGCCGTCGGCGATCTCTCGGCGGCCCTGATCCTTACCGCGCAGGCTCATGCCGGCCTTGATCCGGGCCGGCCAATGGACTTCCGCTTCACCATCAGTCGCGCCCGCGGCATGATCATGCCCGTGGTGACGCAAAAGCAGATCAGCCTGCCGTACAAGCCCGCGCCGGAACTGTTCGACTATCCGCCCAAACCACTGCCCGAATGGCTGCAGGCGTGGCAAGGAAGGCTGCCTGACCTGATCATCATCTCGCTGGCGCTCCTTCTCTTGAGCGGAGTCCTGCTGCGGCCGCGATCCATTTCGGTGAAGCCGCGCACCCTGTTCCTGTTCCGCACGGGTTTTCTCGGTTTTACGCTCGCCTACATTGGCTGGTATGCCCAGGGACAGCTCTCGATTGTCCAGATCACCGGCGCGATCAAGTCGCTGACTGCCGGAGCAGGCCTCAAGAGCTTCCTCTACGACCCGGTATCGCTGCTGCTGATCGCCTTCACACTGATTTCCCTGCTGGTCTGGGGTCGCGGCAGCTTCTGCGGCTGGCTGTGTCCCTTCGGCGCCCTGCAGGAATTCGTCGCACTGCTGGCGCGCACGATGCGAGTTCCTCAATGGCGGATGCCATCGCTGATCTCCCGCATCTTGGCTCGCGGCCGCTATGCCATTCTCCTGCTTCTGGTCGGCTGCGCGGCGTTTGCGCCCTCCGCTGCCGAGAAACTGGTCGAGATCGAACCCTTCAAGACCGCCATCACCGTTGGCTTCCAGCGCGAATGGCCCTTCCTGCTCTGGGCGGTCGGCATGCTGCTGACCGGCGCCTTCGTCTACAAGTTTTTTTGCCGCTTTGTCTGTCCGCTGGGCGCGGCGCTGACGCTCGGCGGCCGCCTGCGCCGCTGGAACTGGCTGCCGCGCATCGATGCCTGCGGGCAACCCTGCCAGCGCTGCCGCATCGCCTGCGACTACGACGCGATCACGCCGGCTGGGGTCATCGATTACGATGAGTGTTATCAGTGTCTGGAATGCGTCGGCATCTATCACGACACCACGCGTTGCGGACCGAAACTACTCTATGCCGCGAAGGGAAAAGTGATCAGAATTCACCCGGTCAAGGCATCGATTCAGGAACCGCATAACGGCCTAGGTTGAATCGCCGCAATGGAGAAAAAACCGAGCGGTGGCTGATGGCCTATTGTGTTGAAAAGTCACCTCCAAAGTACTGGCAATGTCCTTCGCATATCGCGACCTCTCAGATCGATCGACGATCTCAACTCGGGGAATCCCCCGAAATTGGCTCACAATCCGGAACGGCGACTTTTTCAACACAATAGGCTGGGTCCCGTGTGCCAACTGGATCAGATTCCACCCGCTGGAACGGCAGGGCAACTCCGTAACCCGTCGCTCAAATCGCATGCGTACAGCATCGCCAATGGCTCCAACCGCTGCGTAGGAGCCTGTCAGGCGCAAAACTTAGACGGCGCCGATTGAATGACGGCTTCCGAGAAAACACTGCAAATAAACCTGAGAACTGGCGGAGGGGTGGCTAGGTCCGCTGATGGCCGCAAGGCGTCCTCGACTGAAAGTCGGTGCTCGCGATACGGCGCGGAACTGCTACTCCACGCGAATCCATGTCTGGGTGCGGCCGAAGAACAATATGGAGCCGCGCATTTCGAGCTTCTTGCCGCCCTCGATCACCGTCACCTTGCCGTTGTTCAGATCGAGAATCTTGCCGCCGCTCCAGACGGCATCGCTTTCTTTTTTCAGGTCGGTCAGGATGGTCATGCCGATCACCGGTTTGCCCTTGCGTGGATCGTCGCTGGCGCACTCGTCGCATTTCGAGTCCTGCTTGGCCGGATCGACGATCTTTTCGACCGTGCCGGAAATCACGCCATCCTTTTCCGTAATGCGCACCAGGGACCTCGGCTTCCTGGTCTCATCGTCAATGGTGTTCCAGGTGCCGACCGGGGATATGGATTGCGCCAGGGCAGGCAGGGCAAGGCCGGCGGCAAGTGCGACGAGGCAAATGCGGAATCGCGGGAAAGTCATCGGGGCCTCCTTTTGGACGGCGGACGGACCGGACGGTTCGCGGACCGTCCGACCGATTCTAGCGGCCCCGCAAGCCGCAACAACCGGCTTATTTGAAGGATAAGAAAAAGTGAATGGTGCTTATAGATCGATGCGATTACATTGTCCGGCAAGACAGCAGGGTTATCCGCGCCGGCGCTGCCCGGCGCGTAATCCGCTCATATTCTAAGGAGCAGGACTCATGCACCAGAGACGCACCACGCTGACCCGGTACACCATCGAGCAGGAACACAAGCATCCGGGCGCTTCGGGGGAGTTCTCCGGGCTGCTCAACTCCCTGGCCACGGCCATCAAGATCATCTCCAACCAGGTGAACAAGGGCGCTTTGGTGGGCATGCTGGGCGATGCCGGCAGCGGCGAGGCCGAGGTCAATGTCCAGGGCGAGGTGCAGAAAAAGCTCGATGTCATGAGCAATGACGTCATGCTGAAGGAAAACGAGTGGTCCGGCAATCTCTCCGGCATGGCCTCGGAGGAAATGGAAGACGTTTACGTCCTTCCGGAAACTTGCAGGCGCGGCAAGTACCTGCTGGTCTTCGATCCTCTGGACGGCAGTTCGAACATCGACGTCAACCTGACCGTGGGAACCATCTTTTCGATCCTGCGCTCGCCGAATCCCGGCAAGGACGCCACCCTCGAAGATTTCCTGCA
>CAIZKA010000262.1 GCA_903933395.1 uncultured beta proteobacterium
CTTCATCAGGTCGAAGCGGTACTGCAGCGCCTGGCTGCCCTTGGACTGCTCGGCGGTGATGATCTTGCCGCCGGTTCCCGCCGCCACCGCCTCGATGATCTTCCAGTTGGCGTCGTTGGTTTCCTTGGTGCCGTAGAGGCCGGCATAGACGTTCCAGGCGCCGATGTTGTGATCCTTCTGGATCTTGCTCACGGCGGCATCGGGAATCGCGCCGGGACCGGTGTAGTAGTCGGCACGCTTGACCGGCGTGCAGGGCGCTTCCCACAGCGTATGCGCGATTACGACTGCATTGGGGATGACCATGGCGATACGCAGGGGACGCAGCGCATCGACGATCTTGGTGATGTCGGTTTCGTTGGGGTACTGGATGCAGAACGGACGGAAGTCGGGTGGAGCCGGCATCAGCCACATGCCCATCTTGGTCACGATGCCGTAGTTGGACTGGGTGAAGATGCCGTCGAGCGTGGGCCCGTAGCCCCACTTGAAGACCTGCCAGGTATTCGAGTTCGGCATCGAACCCATGCCGGTGCGCAGCACGTCGCCATTGGCGAGCACGACTTCCATGCCGCAGGAAAACAGGAAGTGCTCGCCGTAGGGCGTGTAGCCGACGCCGCGATCGACCATGTTGCCCAGCGGGCCGGCAATCGCCGACGGCGCCGGACAGGAGAACCACAGCGGCAGCTTCTTTTCCTGCAGGTAGTCGTAGAGCTGCTGATAGGTGACACCGGGTTCCACCAGCGCGGTGCACAGATCGGCATCGACCTCGATGATTTTGTTCATGCGCCGCAGATCCATGACGATCTGGCCGCGCTGCACCGGCGCCGCCGAGCCGTAGCCGATGTTCTTGCCGGTCGAGATCGGATAGACGGGAATCTTGTACTTGTTGAGTACCTTCAGTACGCCCTGGATCTGCTCGACGCTGGCGGGCGTGATGGCGGCCGAGGGCGCGTGCTGGTCATTGGGCACCGGCATCATGATCTTGTTGTAGGGCGCCAGGCGCACTTCGTCGACAAGGACATTCTCGTCGCCCAGAATGACTTTCAGCTCCTTGATCGCCTTGTCGAATTCACCTGCCGCGATGCCCTTGGGCAAAGTCTTGCGCTTGGTACTCATTTTCTTGTCTCCGCGTAATGTAGGTTCTGGTCGGCCATATCAGATAGCGATCAGGAAGGAAACCAGGCTCCCCGGGATGCCGTCTGCCGCCACGGCCGCTTCCACGCTTGCCACCCGCGCGCCGCGGCTCGCTGCCGGCCCCGGTCCGGTTAGCGTTCCGGCATAGAGACGGCCAATCCGCTCGGCATGGTCGGAATGCGAATCCGACCAGACAATGTTCCCTTCCAGACCAGCCGAGGTGCAGCAGTGACGCACTTCCTGCCCGGCGAAGCGATGATGGGTATTGATCACGCAAGCCGCACCGCGCGCTGCCGCGAGCTCCTGAAAGATCAGTGCGGCCGCATCGTCCATGACACCGATCACGCGCTTGCCGGGGACCCGGTCGAGCAATGCGATGACGTGCGAATACCCGGTCAATTCACTTGCCGTGGCCTCGGCATGTACGTGTTCGATACCCGCGGTGGCAAACACCTGTCTCAGGCGGGCGACGAGTTCGACCGCATAAGGCAGACCGCTTTGGCCGACAATCATCACCGGCTGTGCCGCGCCGGGGGTGAAGAGTCCGTTCGCCGCCTGCGCTGCCAAAGGGCTGAAGCCGAGGGCGCCGCTGGCCAGCAGCGACTTGATGAAGTTGCGCCTGTCCATGGCGGGCCTACTTTTTGAGGCTAGAGGTGCTGGTGCTGACGAGTTTCACCACCCCTGCCAGAGCCGCATCGTTGATCTCGGACTCGCGGAAGGCTGGCATGGCGCGATTGCCATTGCGCACGATGGCCTGGATGTACTCCGGCATGAGATTTCGTCCGGTGATCACCGGTCCAACATTTGCCTCGTGGCAGTAGCCACACACCTTGCTGTAGATTTCCTGGCTGTCCTGCCACTTGCCGGTGCTGTCGGCGCTGGCGTGGCCGGCGACGACAAGTGCCGGAACGACAGCCAGCATGCGAATAAGGTATTGGCACTTCATTGGCGTCCCCTCTAGTTTTAAGTCCACATCGCGTGTGGATTGACAAACACTGTAGCAGGGGTCGTGCCAGAGACTATCTAGCTGTTATCACTACGGCTTTTCTTTGTGCTATGCAACATATTGATTTTATTGGCTTATCAAATGGTCAGGATTTTTTGCGATTTGATCATTTGGTAACATGATGAAGCCTGAAGCCGGCTTGGCCGATCTCAGGCGATGTTGAGATTGTGCTTCTTCATGCGATAAGCAAACTGCGGGCGGGTCATGCCCAGCATGCGCGCCGCGGAACTGTAGTTTCCCTTGCTGCGCTCGACGGCAGCCTTGAGCAGGACACTCTCGACATTCTCCAGGCTGACCTGATTCTTCAGCACGTAGTCGAGGAAATCTCCCACGGTGCTTGCGTCCCGATTGAGCACGCTACCGTCCTTGGCGAGGGCAGCCAGGTGCTGCTTCTTGACCTCGGATGTTACCGAGGGAAACAGGTCCGACAAGTCGATGCGGCCGCCGGCGGGCGCCAGGATGACACCGCGTTCGATGACATTCTCCAGTTCGCGCACATTGCCCGGCCAGCTGTATTGCTTGAGCGCATGCATGGCCTGGTCGGTAATGCCCTGTACCTTCTTGCTGTGGCGCACCAGATATTTCTCGAGGAAGCGCTGGGCCAGCAGGGCGATATCCTCCCTGCGCTCGCGCAAGGGGGGAATGGTCACCGGATAGACATTCAGGCGATAGTAGAGATCCCGGCGGAAACGGCCTTCCGCCACGGCCTGCCCGAGGTCGACATTGGTCGCGGCGACGACGCGGACATCCACTTTGCGCGTGCGCGTGTCGCCGATGCGTTCCAGTTCGCCTTCCTGCAGCACGCGCAGGAGCTTGGCTTGCGCCGAGGCGGACAGTTCGCCGACTTCATCGAGAAACAGGGTGCCGCCGTGCGCCCGCTCAAAACGACCCGGCCGCGATTGCTGGGCGCCGGTAAAGGCGCCCTTCTCGACCCCAAACAGTTCCGACTCGATCAACTGCTCCGGCAGGGCCGCGCAATTGACTGCGATGAGGGGGTGCTCGGCGCGATTGCCGACCTTGTGCAAGGCCCGTGCAAACATCTCCTTGCCGACGCCTGTTTCGCCCAGCAGCAGCACCGTCACCTGGCTTTGCGCTGCCCGTTTCAGCAGGCCGGTGGCCTCCTTGAAACCGGGCGAGACGCCCACCAGGTCGTCGGTATCTAGATCGTTGTCTATCGAATAACGCAGCGACTGCACCTGGTCCTGCAGCGCCAGGATGTGATCGGCTACCGAATCGGGTTCGAAATATTTCAGCTCGTCTTCGACTCCGGTCCACTCATCCGCCGGGCGACCGGTGATCTTGCAGCAGGGCGCCCCGGCGGCGGCGCATTGAGTTTCCCGGTACAGAATGAACTTGCCCATCAGAGTGCTCGAATAGCCGCAGGCATAGCCCACAGCCATCCAGCAGCAGGGATCGGGCGAAAGGCCGAAAAGCTGGATGTGGGCATCCGCCTCGAACGAGGCCGTCCAGGTGAATTCGCCCAAAAGCACGCCCTTGGCGATATCCATTTCCATATGATCGGTCGTGCCGCAAACCATGCCTTCCAGCATGTGCAGCGCCGGGCCGGTGGCAAGAAGCTCGGTGGGCGAAGCATCCGGAAAGAGTTTGCGCGCCCACTCGGCATCGCGCGCACCTGATGCGTAACCCATGCGCAGCAGCACGCCACGCGCGCGGTCGACGCCGAGCGAATCGATGAGTTCCTTGCGCAGCGCCGTCATGGCTGCGCCGTGGAGCAGAACCATGCGCGATTCGCCCAGCCAGATGTGGCCGCTGTCGAAGGCGAAGCGCAGGCGCGCCGCAAGATCCCCCACCGCTATCGGTTGCTCAGCCACCGGGTGCGTTTTTCTGCCGCTCTCCACGCTGCCCCTCAATCCGAGCATCAACGGACGTTCGACTTTCCTCCAGCCCTGGCCTGAGAGTAGGAAAGGGGCTCGCGCCCCTTTCCCTCCAACATCAGGACAGCCGGAACGATCCTAGTTGGCACCGCGCATGTTCTGCACCGTGAACAAGCTCGGCGGATTCTGCTCCTGGCTGACCATGCCACGGAACTGGCCGGTGGTGCAGTGCTTGGATTGCAGGTCGACCATGCTGAAGGCGTCGTCGATGGAAATGCCGGTGCCCTTGTTGATCGGCAGATGATGGTCCGGATGCGACTTGCCGATGATGAAGTTCTTCCACAGTTCGCCCTTGCGGTCATAGATCAGCGTGCGGCTGAGCGTCGCCGCCTGCGTGTCCATGTACTGGATGCGCTTGCTGATCGGATGGTTGGGGTCGGTCGGCACCGATTCGAGGATGTAAACCTTGCGCAACTGCCAGGTCACCAGCGGGTAACAGCCGCCCTTGCCGCCGAATTCGACGTACTGATAACCGTCTTTTTCCTTGAATTCCGTCGACAGCTGTTTCTGGTCGTTGTGGTTGTAATACGCCATGAGGATGGTCGTGGTGCCCTTGTACGCCCAGTTCATGTCGGTAACCCGACCGTTGTAGCCCTCGAAGTCCTCGATCATCAGGTCGCTACCGAGGAAGGAGTCGGTGATCTGACCGGTGGCGAGGCGACGCACGCGGCGCTGGAAGCCGAGGTAAAGGTTGGCGTCATCCTGCTTGAGGTCGTCGTCGTAACGCTGGATCAGGAGTTGCGTGTCCTTGATGTCGAGCGGCTCGAAGACCTTCATGTAGATGGCGCGGAACAGGTTCGACGGATTCGGCGTGATTTCCGGAACCGGCGGCAGCGCGACGCGGTGCTTGTAATTGAGGAAGTGGAAGCCGAACTTGTTGACCGTTTCGATCTTGCCGGTTTCGACCTTGCGGTATTTCCAGTAGAAGGGCTCGATCGACGCTGCATCGCCCCAGTTGATGCCGTACTTGTAGTTCCACGCCAGCTTCTCGCCGGCACGCGGATCCTTCAGGTCGGGATCTTCCGGAAAGGCGCGGCCGGCGTTATAACCGACGATCTGGCCGTTCTTTTCGCCGAGCTTGACCTTGCCGATGCCGGCGCGCGTGGCATCGACATAGCTTTTGTGCAAATCGAAGGAGGTCGTCGCGCCGACGGTGATTTCATAGTCGCCGTTCTTGATGACCTGGTACATCGCCGGATCGAGCACGTCCTTGGCGGAGTCGACGTTGCTCTTGTTGATGACCGCGCCAGGCTTGACGAAGGCATGAGTGGGGAAACCCTTCTTGTAGGGATAGAAGGAGCTATCGATGATCTCGTCCGGTGTGGCGGCGGCGGCCAGCCCGGTGGAGAGCACGGCGGCGGCGAGAACCGAGAGTTTGAAGACAGTTTTTTTCATGGTGGCAGATCCTTTGGTCAATCAACGGGATGCGCATCCCGGCACGGAACCGGGAAGCGAGTCTGTTTCTACTGGGTTCAGAACTTGTAGCGGACGGTGACGGAAACCTCGTCCTCCTTGTTCGCCATGCCGATCGGGCCGGCGCGGAAGCGACCGAGAGGCTCGAAACCGGTCAGGCCGATGGGGCCAGGCTGGAGCGGATTCGGGTGCGCTCCTGATGCCGTGACTGGCGGCCACGGATTGCAATCGCGGCAGTCGTTGTATTTCCGCGCACCGTCGCCGAACTTGAAGTTGCCGCCGAAAGTGATCTTCAGGTTGTCGGAATACAGCCATTCCACCGAAGGCGCGGCGACGCTGGAGTTCGCCCCGAAGTCGTGCGCCATGATCACCTGCGGACTGACGCGGTCGTTCATGTACCAGCCCTTGATCAGGAAGGTGCCGATGTGGTTGTGCTCCCAGTCGGGCATGCCGTACTTGCCCCACGGTCCACGATGCTCTTCGTGATCGAGCAGGTGCTGGCCGAACAGTTGGGCGGAGAGCAGAAAGGCCCGGCCCTCGTTGAGGAAGGGAATGAAGGTCGGCCGGTCGAGACCGATGACGTAGCGCCAGACCTTCGACTCCGAATACAGCTTCGGTTTCGCGGTGTTGGCGAACTCCTCGCCTTCGGTGACGGCCGTCTCCACACGGAGGCTGGACTTGATCGAATCGAGCTGCATGTCCATCGAGCCGCCAAGCAGGTTGACCCGCGGGAAGTGGATGTCGAAGGCAATCAGGTAAGGCCAGAACTGCGGAGCTGCCGGTGTAAAGGGCGCACCGAGCGCATTGAATCCATTGACGGCGGGGATGCCACCGCGCAACGAAGGCAGTTGCGAGCGATAGGTCAAGGCATTCAGCGAGAAGCCGGTGCCCTGGTAGACGCCTTCCCACTTGATGCCAACCTGGGTGTTCGCCAGCGACCACTCGGGCATGTGCGCCTTGCGGATGCCGATCTGGTTCGGGCCGAAGGTGGTTGCCGCGCCGGGTGCGCCTAGTGCGGCACCGGCAAAATTGGCCACCGTGCCGCCGTTATCCCAGAGATTTTTCATGCCGCGGAAGAAGTCGCCGGCACCGATGATCTGGTTCGGCGTGCCGCCCTGGCCGAGTTTGTTGGGGCGAAATTTGTCGAAGTTCCAGACGAACTGGATGTTGGTGTCGTCGAAGGTGCTCGTCGCGCCCATGCGGTACTCGGCGGTGAAAATCCACATCGGAATGCGGATGTCCTGCAACTCGTCATAGATGTTGTTGCGCGAATAGTCGACGGGATTGATCACGTCGAGCACCCGGAAAAGGTCGGTTCGC
>CAIZKA010000263.1 GCA_903933395.1 uncultured beta proteobacterium
CGCGAAATTCGTTGATGAAGCGCTGCATGCGGAACACGTCGCCGCGCTGCTTCAAGCCGACCAGCGCGGCGGTGATTTCCTTCGGGCGCAGGTCGAACTTGGCGACCAGTTGCGGCGGGATGGAAAGGCCCTTCACCGGCGTGCCGCCAACCCAGTCGAGGTGCAGCGCGGTGATGGCTTCGAGGCCGACATGCACGGTGCGGTCGACCGGCGTTCCGGTGGGGGCGAGGACGCCGACGATGCGGAAGGGCTTGTCGCCGTGCTCACCCATTGTAGTGTCGCCCAGGCCGTGGCTGAGGGTGATTTCCCCGCCCACGGAATAGGCGAGGCGCCGCGCCACTTCGCTGCCGACCACGGCCTCGAAGACGCCGGCGAAGGGGCCGCCGGCCGCGAAGCGCAAGGCTTCGCGCTCGCCGAAGCGGAAGTGGCGGAAGTAGTCGGCGCGGGTGCCCAGCACCGCGAAGCCGCGATGCGAATCGCCCAGCGACAGTGGCACCGCCCAATCCACGGCGGGATGGGCGGCGATTGCCTCATAGCTGGTCCAGCCGATGTTGTTGCTGGCTGCGCCCGAGTGGAACACTGCGTAGAGCATCAGTTGCACGGCGCCGGTGCGGGCGCCGACCACCAGGTCGACCCCGGATACGGATTGTGAAAAGCTCTGCCGCGCATCGACGCGTATCCGCTCCACCGCGAGCAGCAGCGTCGATGCCAGAGCGATCGCGACCAGCGTCAGGCCCAGCGTCAGCCGCCGGCTCCAGGCGGAAAGGGCGGCGAGGCGGAGCACGGCCATCATGCCGGCACCTCTTGCGCGGCGCGGTTGATCTCGTCGAGTGCAACGCCCCGATCGAAGTGCGCCGCAAGCCGTTGATCGTGGCTGACGAAAATCAGGGTCGCGCCCACAGTGGCCGTCTTGCGCAGCAGCAGGTCGATGAATATCTGCTGCCGTTCGGCATCCAGTGCCGAGGTGGGCTCGTCGGCGATCAGGATTTCGGGCCGGCCGACAAGCGCCCGCGCGGCGGCGACGCGTTGTTGCTGGCCGACGCTGAGTTCTCCCGCCGGCTTGCTCCAGAGCCCCGCTTCGAGGTCGAGCTGGGCGAGCAGGGCTTCGGCCGCGCGGCGGGGATCGGGTTCCGCGCGCTCTTTGCGCCGGGGGGAAAAGGTACACGGCAGCAGCACGTTGTCGAGCGCGGAAAGCCAGGGCAGCAGGTTGAACTGCTGGAACAGGAAGCCGATGTGGTCGGCACGGAACTGGTCGCGCCCATGGCTGCCGAGTTGCGCGAGGTTTTGTCCCAGCAGTTCGATGCGCCCCGCCTGCGGCACGGCGACGCCGCCAAGCAGGCCGAGCAGGGTGCTCTTGCCGCTGCCACTGGGACCATGCAGGAAAATACGCTCGCCCCGGGCGACCTCGAAACGGGGAATGTCGAGGCAGTTCGTCGCCTGGCGTGGCCAGCGATAGACCAGATCGGAAATCCTGAGCGCACTCATGCGCCCGAGCTTACCAGTTCAGCGCAGGGCTCTTGGGCGTCAGCCGCTGCTTGCCCTGCCCAGTCGGTCCCACGCGTTGCGCCTCCAGCCGATAGAGGCGCTTGAAGTTCTTGAAGATGCCGGTTTCAATGGTCTTCAGCGCGGTGGGACTGGCGCAGCGGAAGACATAGCTCGCATCGATGTCGGCATGAGCGTCGTCGCCCTGCGTGGCGCTGAATGACGGCAGGGTGACCTTGGCCGGCAGCGCGGTGCAGCCGGCCGCCGCGGTGGGCACGACCATGGCGGCGGTGTCGCCGAGCAGTTTTTGCGCGGCGCTCAGGGCGGCCTTCTCCTTTTCGCTCTTCGGCGCACGCTCGAAACCGACGGCGACGTCCATCGGCAATTCCAGATTGATGGTGATGGCGTCCCTGTCGATGATCACCTCAAGCTTGCCTTCGCCATGAACATGGGCCTTGCCTGCATGGGCGGGCAAAGTCGGGGCGGCGAGGGTAACGAGGCTGGCAAGCAGAAGGAACGTGCGCATGGTTTGTCTCCGGGGCGGGTCAATGTGAATGGGCGGTACCGAATACCACGATGGCGACGCCGGCGGCGAGCAGGACGCCGTGCCAGCCGACCGATTTCGTTTCGCGTTTCAGGCGCGGCATCAGGTCGGCGATGGCGATATAGAGGAAGCTCGCCGCGGCGATGGTGATGATGTAGGGAATCCAGTCACGGGCGTTATCGAGTGCGAAGTAGCCGATGATGCCGCCGGCCACCGCGGTCAGGCTCGATACGCCGTTCCAGAACAGTGCGCGTCCGCGCTTCCAGCCGGCCGCCAGCAGGATGGCGAAGTCGCCGGCCTCCTGCGGCACTTCGTGGGCGATGATGGCCAGCGTCGTGCTCCAGCCCAGCCGCGGGTCGGCGAGGAAGGCGGCGGCGATCAACAGGCCGTCGGTGAAATTGTGGAAGCCGTCGCCGATCAGGATCAGCATCGTTGCGCCGTGTTCGGCGTCAGGCAAATGATGATGGCTGTGGCTGTGGTCGTCGCATTGCTGCGCGCCCGGATGCGCATCCGACTCGCCCGTGCCGCCGTGCGCGTGGCGCCACAGTGCGAATTTTTCGAGCATGAAGAAGGCCAGGATGCCGCCCAGCAACAGCGGAAATACCTCATGCGGCGTGAGGCCGCTTTCCAGCGCTTCGGGCAGCAGATGCAGTGTCGCCATCGCCAGCAGCAGGCCGGTGGAAAAGCTGACGGTGAACCCCATCCACTTGCGCGGCAGGCCGAACATCACCAGCGCCGCGGCTGCCACGCTGAGCAGTCCGCCGAGCAGGCAGGCGAGGACAATCTGGGTGAGGAGCGGCAGATGCATCGGAACGAATGGCGCAAGCGCCGTGAAACGGGGACGCCATTCAAGCACAGCAAGGCCACAAATGCAACAGTGTTGCATTTGTGGCGAGTCTGTGGTTTCATCCGTCCATGGACAGCGCAAGCATTTCCTCAACTCCCGCCGATCTCCTGCGTGCCGCGGGCATCAAGGTGACGCCGGGCCGGGTGCGCGTGCTCCAGGCGCTGCACGGCGCCCGTCAGCCGCTGTGCCACGGCGAGATGGAAGCGCAGCTTGGCGCCGATGGAGCGGCCGCACTGGACCGCGTCACGCTGTATCGCATCCTCGATTCGCTGGTGGCTTGCGGACTGGCCTTGAAGGCCGTCGATACGCGCGGCGTGTTCCGCTTTTCCGCCGCGGGCACGCCGCGACAGCATGCCAATCACATTCATTTCCGCTGCACCGACTGCGGCGGCGTGTTCTGCCTCAAGGCCGAACCGCCGCCGCCGCCGAAGTTGCCGCGCGGCTTCCGCCTCGGCGAGGTCGAGTTCGACGTGCGCGGCACCTGCGCCGGATGCTCGGCAAGGGAACGCGAGTGAAATCACGTCGCTGCGTGCTGCATCCCTTGTTGGTCCTGCTGCTCTCGCTGCTGCTTGTCGGCGGCCAGCAGGCGGCGCTCGCCCACATGCTGGGCCACGCGACAACAGCGGAGGTCGTTGAAGTCGTGCAGGAAGGCGATGCCGGTCACGACGCAGCGCTGGTCCTGTCGCATACCTGTA
>CAIZKA010000264.1 GCA_903933395.1 uncultured beta proteobacterium
ATGGCATGCCCACGAGATGTTCTTCGGCTTCGGCTGGGCCGTGCTCGGCGGCTTCCTGCTGACCTCGACCAAGAACTGGGTGCAGATTCGCGGCTATCACGGCGCGTCGCTGATCTTCCTGGTCGCGGCCTGGCTCTTCGAACGCGCCGGCATGTGGTCCGGCGCGAGCTGGCCGGCCGTCCTCTTCGAGCTGTCCAACACGCTGTTTCTGGCCACGATCGTCGCCATGCTGTTGTGGACCCTGGTGCACCATCGCAAGGACGACAGCTACCGCGACAACTATTTCTTTCTGCTGATCCTCCCCGCCTTCCTGATCGCCAAGCAGTCGATGCTAAGTGCCGAGCATTTCCAGCTTGGCATCAGCATGGCCACCGGTCTCTTCCGCGTCGCCTTCCTGGTCATGCTGGAGCGCACGCTGACCCAGTTCATGAAGGGCATCTTTCAGGTGGACATCCTGCGCCACGCGGTGCTGGACAAGGCCATCAAGCTGCTCGCGCTGCTGCTGGTGGGCACCGGCTTCATGCCGCCGGCGTTGGCGGCCTGGCTGTCGCTCTTGCTGGCATTGCTGCTGGCCGGCAGGTTTTTCTTCTGGAAGCCGCAACTGGCGCTGCGCCGACTCGACATCGGCATCATGTACCTGGGCTATGCCGCCATCGTGCTGCAGCTGCTGGTCGAGTTTTTCGGCCAGGTCGCAACGCCGGCCTGGGTCGGCGCCTTGTCGACCCATGTCTTCGGGCTGGGCGTGATGGGCCTGATCATTCCGGCGATGCTGATCCGCATCGCCAAGGGCCACACCGGCAGGAAAGTGGTCTTCGAGACTATCGACAAGGCTGTGCTGTGGATCATGATCGCCGCCTTCCTGCTGCGCGTCGTCGCACCGCAGTTTCTGCCGCAAAGCTATGCGCTATGGCTGGTGCTCGCGGCCTGCGGCTGGCTCGTCGGCTTCGGCATCCTCGCCTGGCGCCTGATTCCCTTCCTGCTGCAGGCCCGGGTGGACGGCAAAGAGCACTAACGTTCATGCTGAGGGAAACATCACCCCGCAGCATGAACGTCAGTGCTTTTCAAACACCCGCCCCCCTTCCCGCTACGCGGCCCACGGCTGGCTTTGCACAGCCAGCCGGCTGCGGCGGCGCGACGCATGCGTTGCGAATTCCCGCCTCGCCCCCTCGCGGGGGGTTCCTGGTTTGCTCGCTACGCTCGATATCCGACTCGATGCCAAACGGGTGTTTCTCGTTATCTTCCGCCGTCGATCACGATGTCGAAACGCAGCGTGCCCGGCTCGCCCGCCTGCGCCACGCCGACCAGGCGGGCACGCTCCGCCGCATCGACCGACATGAACAGGCCGTCGCGCTGATTCTGGCGGCCGGCCTCGCCGGGCAAATACATCTGCGTCACCAGCAGTTCCCGCGCGCCGCGGCTGAGACGGAAATGCACGTGCGGCGTGCGCCCCGGATAGGCGACCGGCATCACCGTGCGGAAGCGGTAGTCACCCTCGCTGCCGGTGGCGGCGCGGCCGTAGCCGCGGAAATCCGGATCGAGCGGCAAGGGGCTGTCATCGTGCGGGTGGTGGTAGCGGCCGTGGGCGTTGGTCTGCCAGATCTCGACCAGCACCCCGGCCCGGGCGCGGCCGGTGGTGTCCCGCACGCGCCCGACGATAGTCAGCGGCGCCCCCAGCGCGCGAACACGCCCATCCACCGTGGCCAGGTCGTTGCCGGCAGCGGGATCGGGCTGCAGGGGATAGAAGGGACCGAGCATCTGGCCTGGCGTCGGCAGCGTCGCGGCGATGCCGCACAGCGACCACGGCAGGACCGCAAGCAGCGGCAGCGAAAGGACAAAGCGGCGGCGGCCCTCCGCCGGCTCCACGCTCACGAAGGGAGTTCGAGGTCGCTGGTAAAGGGCTTGTGGGGATAGTGAAAGGCCACCGGCCCGTCCGGTTCGGCATGGATGAACTGGTGCACCGAGGGATCGGGCGAATTCAGCAGTTCGTCGGGCGTGCCGGAAGCCACGACCACGCCACCGTGGATGAAGTAGGCATAGTCCACCACCTTCAGGGTTTCCGAGACGTCGTAGGTGACGACGATCGACGTGCCGCCCAGCGCATCGTTGAGGCGGCGGATCAGTTCGGCAATGAGATTCAGCGAAATCGGATCGAGGCCGGCGAAGGGTTCGTCGTACATGACCAGCATCGGATCCAGGGCAATGGCCCGCGCCAGCGCCACGCGGCGCGCCATGCCGCCCGAAAGTTCGTTGGGCATCAGGGTCCGCGAGCCGCGCAGGCCCACCGCATGCAGCTTCATCAGCACCAGGTCGTGGATCAGGTCGTCGTGCAGGTCGGTCAACTCGCGCATGGGGAAGGCGATGTTTTCATACACGGAGATGTCGCTGAACAGGCCGCCGGCCTGGAACATCATGCCCATGCTGCGGCGCATTTCGTAGAGCCCCTTGTTGTCGAGCTCATGGACGACGCGGCCATTGACGCGGACCAGCCCGCTGTCGGGACGCCGCTGGCCGCCGATGAGCTTGAGGATGGTGCTCTTGCCGGCGCCGCTGACGCCGAGGATGCCGACCACCTTGCCGCGCGGTACGGCAAGGTTGATGCCCTTGAGGACCTGGTTGCTGCCGTAGGCAAAGCGCAGGTTTTCGATTTCTATCAGGTTCTTCGATTCGTCATTCACGGTGTCGCTTCCTTGCTTGCCGATCCCGGTCGGCCGCCAACCCTAATGGTGCCACACAACGCCGGAATCGATGGCATGAACCACACAGCAGACTCCGGGTTCCCGGCTGAGCCAGCCGGCATCGGCTGTTCTTGTTCCGCTGGCGTTACTGGCATAACATTCGGCGGCCATGTTCTTTCGTTCAGTGTTTCCCGGGCCCGCATGCTTGTTGCAAGCGATTGTCATCGCTGGCGCAGGCCTTGCCCTTACTTGTTCACAGGCGGTCCGGGCGCAGCCTGCCTCTGCGGCGACCATGGAAAAGACGCCGGCCGGAGAACTGGCGGCGCAGATCGACGATGCCCTGTGGAGCGCCATCAAGGACAGCGACCGCGCCAGGGTATTCGCGGAGTACCTCAAGCAGTTCCCCGCCGGGCGCAATTCCGCGCAGGCTGCAAGCCGGCTCGCCGGTTTGCGGACTTCCGGCAGGTCTGATGCAACGCCGGGCAACGCGCCCGGGCCCGGGTCGGGCAACGACCCCGAAACGGCGCTGTGGAAAGTGGCTTTGGAAAGCGACAACCCGGAAGCCTACGAGGTATTCCTCAAGTACTACCCGAAAAGCAGATACGGCCCGGTCGCCAGAAGCCGGCTGAAAAAAGCGCGAGAGGACGTCAGGTGGCAGGCGGAGTCGGTGGAAGACGGCGTATGGCAGGCGGCCGAGAAAGCCCAGACCCCTGACGGCTACGCTGCCTATCTCGCCAGTTATCCGCAGGGGAGATATGCGGCGGCGGCCCAGGCTCAGGCCGGGAGGCTAAAGGCCGGTGCCGCGGTGGCGGAGGAAAACCGGCTCTGGCAGGCTGCCGAAAAAGGCGGCATTCCGCAGCTCGACGCCTATCTGGCCAATTACCCGAAAGGCCGCAATGCAGCGGCCGCCAACTCCCGGCGCGACCAGCTCAAGTCACATGAAGCCGACATGATTCCGGGCAGGGTCGTCAAGGACTGCCCCGACTGTCCCGCAATGGTGGTGATACCGGAAGGCAGCTTCCAGATGGGCGAGCGCGATGGGCAGCCGGGTCATGCGGTGCGCATCGAACGTCCTTTCGCCATGGCGAAGACCGAAGTGACACAGGGCCAGTGGCGCGCCGTCATGGGTGCCAATCCGAGCAAGCATGCCGCTTGTGACGACTGTCCAGTGGAGGCGATCAACTGGAATGATGCGCAGGCATATGTCGAGAAGCTGAGCAGCATGACGGGGAAGATCTATCGCCTGCCGAGCGAAGCCGAATGGGAATATGCCTGCCGCGCGGGCGGGCGCCAGGAATATTGCGGCAGCGACGATGCCGGCAGCGCGGCCTGGCACGGTGCCTTGGTGGGCGGGGGAAACAGCGGCGGGGAAACTCACCCCGTTGCCCAGAAACGGGCCAATGCCTTCGGCATGCATGACATGAGCGGAAACGTGGCGGAATGGGTGGAGGATTGTTACCACGACAACTTCAACGGCGCGCCGGTTGACGGCAGCGCCTGGACGATTCCCCAGACCGTTGGCCCGGATATCCCGGTCAAGAGCGTTAGCGCGACAGGCAAGGGAAACCAAACCGGCGCGACGGGCAATCCGAAGAAGGACGCCAAGGCGAAAGATGCTGCCGCCAGAGCCGCCGCCGCGCAAGGCATTCCGAGGGTGAAAGATGAATGCAAGGCCCGTGTCCTGCGGGGAGGTTCGTGGCTCAGTTCGCCACAGCACACGCGTGCAACCCATCGCGCGTCGGCCATCCCCGACGCCAGCAGTTCCTTGTACGGCTTTCGTCCGGTCTGGAGCCTGCGCCTGGTGACACGAGATTGAGCCTGCGGCGATTTCGCCGCAACTTTTGCGGCCGTTTCAGGAAACGATATACGCTCCCGCGCCGGTAGACAGCAGCTTGCCATCGGCGCCGAGGAACTCCATGCGGGTGGTGGCGACGCGCGAGCCCAGGCGCAGCACTTCGGCGCGCAGTTCGAAATGCTCGCCGATGCCGGGACGCAGGTAGTCGATGCGCAGGTCGATGGTGCCCAGCTTGCCGAAGCGGGCCAGCCGCTCCCGGGGCGCTTCGTCCATGTGACGCGCGCCGATGGCGGCCATCACCGCCAGGCCGCCCATCGCGTCGAGGCTCGCACTGATGACGCCGCCGTGGATCCGGTTGTGGCTGTAGTGGCCGATCAGCTCGCGCCGCATTTCGATGCGCCCGCAGGCGTGGTCAGTGGCGATGGAAGTGATCTTCAGGCCGAGGACCTGGTTGAAGATGATCATTTCCTCGAAGATTTTCTTCAGGCCGTCGACATACTCCGGCTCGAACCCGATCGCGGTGCCTGCGGCGGCGTGCTTTTTCATGGCGGATTATGGCCGGCGGCCGGTCAGGTGTTTGCGGGCAGGAGAAGTTCGCCGGCGCGGGTGGCGACGTCGGCCGGAAAGGCTTGCGACTTGCGGGTGGCCGGGTTGAGGCAGACCACCGTGAAGTCGCAGATCGAGCAGACCTCTCCGGTTTCGGTATTGAACAGCTCGTGGCGGAAGCGCAGTACCTTCTCGCGCATTTCGAGCACGCCGGTGCGCACCGCCACCGTATCGCCGGGATAGAGTTCCCTGCGGTAGCTGATGTCCTGCTGCACGGCCGCCAGATGCAGCGCGCCGCTGCGCAGCAGGGAAGGGGTCATGCCCAGCATGGCATAGAACTGCCAGCAGGCTTCCTCGAGGAATTCCATGTAGGCGCGCACGTTGATGTGCCCCATGTGGTCGCGCTGCCACTCGTGCACCGTGCCACGTGCCGTTTCTATCATCGTTCAGTCCTTGTTCCCGCTGCGACAGGGAGCGACCGGCGCCTTCCCCGGTCGCAAATCCGCGGGCATCCCGCCGGGGCCTGCGCTTACTTCAGGGCTTCTGCCAGATCCTTGTCGGTCACCTTCCCCGAGCGATGCAGCTGCAGCAGGATGGCCAATGACTTCGGAATGTTGCGACCGGACTCGTAGCGGGAGCCACCCGACTGGGTGACGCCGAAGCGCGTCCAGAATTCGGTCTGGTTGAGGTTCTGCTTCTTGCGCACATCGGCGATGTCGGAAAAATCGAGTTTCTTTTTGCGTGCCATGGGCAACTCCTTTACCGGTGAGTGATACATGCTTCAAGAATACTGCCAAGAGTACAGTATGTCGCGCCTATCTGGAAGTTGACCCGGCCGTGCCGAGTCCGGCCAGCGCCTGGGTTGCGATTCCGGCAATGCCGCTAAGATGGGCCGCGTTGGCCACTTCCAGCGCCCGCTGGTAGGCTGCCGCCGTGTCGCCGGCGCCGACTTTCCTGCGGATGTCGCCGATCAGCAGCCAGTCGCCGGCGATCTTTTCCGGCAGCGCCAGTCGACGATCGATGTCGAGCGCCGTCTCGGCCGCGGGCAGGGCGCCGGCAGCGTCCCCGGCGGCGAACCGCGCCGCCGCGATCATTCGCCAGGCATTGCCGGTCTCGACTGCTTCGCCGGTGTCGCGCAGCAGTTTCAGCGCGGCTTCGGCATGGGCCAGGGCGTCCTGCGGGCGTTTGCCGGCAAGCGCCGCGCGCGCCTGCAGCAGATTGAGGCTCGCCGCCTGCGGGCAGGCGGCGCCGCAGCGACCCGTCGCCGCGGCAAGGATTTGCTGCGCGTCGGCGTCGCGCCCCAAGGCCAGTTGTGCCTGGGCCTTGAGCAGCAGCGTGTCAAGCGCGGGGCCGGGTTCTGCATCAGGGGGTGCGGCATTCAGCAGATCCAGCGCCGCTTCGTCGCGGCCCTGGGCGAGGCGGGTGCGCGCCAGATGCAGGCGGTTGCGCGTGCGCCCCGGCGCATCGTCGATGCTGGCATAGAGCCGCATGGCTTCGTCGAAGCGACGCTCCGCCATGCCGAAGTCGCCGCGGGCGTAGCGCTTCGCGCCGTCGTTCTCGGCCTCCAGCGCGGCGTGCAGACGCGGCGGACCGGCGGGCTTGGGCGCTCCCGCACAGCCGGCGAGGATCAACGCCGCCAGAAAAATCGACTTAGCGCGCACGGCCGGCCTCCCCGCGGGGATCGCTGTCGGGCTTGAGCATGGCCGGCGCGGGTGCGCCGACGAAGCTGCTGATCGGCCATGTCTGTTTCGCGCCGCTGACGATTTCGCGCGCATCGGCCGCCGCCGCGCTGCCGTCGCGCAGGATCGGCGGCACGCTGGCTTCGGCCTCAGCGGCGATCTTCTCGGCATGGTCGAGAACCTGTTGCGTGCGGTCGAGGATCTGCTGCGTGCGGTCGAGCATGCCGGGCAGGCGCTGGTTGGTCGTCTCCAGTGTCTGGCCGAGATAACTGATGCTTTTCTCGGTATTGCCCATCAGGCGGATGGCGGTGCCGCCAATCCCCTCCACCTGGCGGTTGCTGGTGGCGAGCAGGACGTTCAGTGCATCGGCACTTTCGCGTACCCGGGCCAGGGTGCCGGGCAGGCCCTTCTCCGCATCGGCCAGAGTGCCGGTAATAGTCTTGATGTCCTTCAGGATGGGGATGAATTCGTCGCGCACCTGGTTGGCCAGTGCGGCGAGGCCATCGGCGCGGGAGAAGGCCAGCCGCGCCTGTGCCGGGGCGAGGCGGCTCTGATCCGCACCGGGCATGATTTCCAGCGTCGCCGAGCCGACCAGGCCTTCCTTGCGCAGTTCCACCCGTGCATCATGGGTGATGAAGCGCATGTAGTCGGCATCGATCTCCATGTTAACCGCCACATGACCGTCGTCCTTGAGGCTGACCTCGGACACCGAGCCGACGCGAAAACCGGCGATGCGCACGGCCTGGCCCTTGACGATGTCCTGTGCGCTGTTGGTGACGAAACTGTAACCGGTGGTCTGGCGGAACACGCCCTGGCGGATCGCGATGGCGGCAGCGACGGCCAGCATCGCCAGCACGGCGAAAAGCAGGAAGCGGCGGATGCCGCGGCGCAGGGCCTCGGCATCGGCGTCATATTGGGTCAGGAGTGACATAGGTCCTCGGCGCTCATGGGGTCTCCGCAAGTTCGGCAAGTTCGGTCAGGCTTCGACAATCAGGCAGGGCCGGTAGTTCGTGGCTGTCGAGATCGACGAAGAGCACCGGCCGGAAAGGGTGGCGTGCGTGGTAGACGGCTTCGAGGGCGATCAGTCCGTCGGCCTGGCGCCGGGTGAGGCCGGCGAACAGGCGGTCGATCACCAGCAGTTCGGGCGGGCGCAGCAGGTAGCGGACGAAGCCCATTTTCCAGCGTTCGCTGCGCTCGAGGTTCATCGGTTGTTCGCGGGCGAGGACGGCGATGCGTTCCGGCGTCAGGCCGCAGAACTGCAAGGCGGCATCCAGATCCTGGTCGCGCGCGCGCCTGTCTTCGGTGTCGGTGTCATAGCGCAGCAACAGCGCGAAATTGGCAGCCACGGTCAGGTTGCCGAGCAGGCCGCCGTTGGCCGGCAGGATGCCGACGCCGGGGCAGTCTTCGAGCGCGACCACCACATACCGTGCAATGGCGCCGTCACCGGCGACGAGGCGGTGGCGGCCGCCCTGATCGAGGGAGATCGCGAGGCGCGGCGCGGCGCCCTCGCAGAGCGTGAGCACCCGGTCTGTGACGGTGGCATGCATGCTCATCGCAGAACGTAAAGCAGCAGGGCGAAGGCGACGTCGACCACGAAGACGGCGATCAGCCCGGTACCCACCGCCTGCATGGCGGCACCGGAAATGCTATGGCTGGATCGCGCGCTGCTGCTGCCGTGGTGGCAGGCGATGATGCCGATCGCGGCACCCATCAGCGCGCTTTTGAGCAGGCTGAGCAGGGCCAGCCCGGGGTCGGCCGAATCGAGGAAACGGCCGGCCGCCTCGCCCAGCGGACGACCTTCGAACGCCGCCGTGGCTAGCCAGCCGCTGCCGATGGAAATTGCCTGGAAGCAGGCGGTCACGGCGGGCAGGGCGATGGCCATGCCGACGATGCGCGGCAGCAGCAGGTAGTCGGCCGCCGGCACGCCCAGCCGGCGCAGCGCGGTGAATTCGTCGTGCAGGCGCATCACGGCAAGCTCCGAGGCGATCCCCGCGCTGCTGCGCGCCACCAGTACCAGCGCCGACAGCAGCGGTGCCATCTCGTAGAAGAGGCCGAGGAACAGCATGCGCTGGGTCAGGTCGCTGTCGGCACCGATCAGTGCCGACAGCTGGGTGGCAGCGGTGGCGCCGGTCAGGATGGCCAGTACGACGATCACCGGCAGGGCGGCGACGCCGGCGCCGAAGATCTGGCGGTAAAGCTGCTCGCGCAGCAGCGGCCGGCGCAGTTCGCGATGGCGATGGCCGACAAACCAGATCAGGCCCAGGTAGGCACCCAAGCGGCTGTTCACGAGAAAGTTCACTTGCCTTCTCCACGAGCTGACGTCAGCGGCGGGGTCCAGCCCCAGAGGCCGGGCAGGTCGGCGCGTGGCTTGCCGAGGTCGACCATCCCGCCGGCAAAGCCGACGGCAGCGGCCACCTCCGCCGAGCAGATCACCGGATGCGGGAATTCCTTGGTCAGTGCTTCGAGGCGGGCGGCGATGCCGACGGCATCGCCGATCACCGAGAACTCGCGGCGCTGGCCGGAGCCGACGTGGCCGGAAAGCACCTCGCCGCTGTGGATGCCGATGCCGACCCGGATGGCCTCGATGCCCTCGGCGGCGAGTTCGACATTGAGCCGGTCGACGCGAAGCAGCAGATCCTGCGCCGCTTCCAGCGCGCTGCGCTGCGGCGCGGGCAGCGGTTGCGGCAGACCGAAGGTGGCCATCAGGCCGTCGCCGACATATTTGTCCACGGCCCCGCCGCTGGCCTGGATGGACATTGCGGCGGCGGCATGGAAGCGGTTGAGCAGGTCGATCATGGCGTCGGGCGTCGATGCGGCGCCGCGCGCCGCGAAGCCGCGGATGCCGGCGCAAAGCAGGGTGACGTCGCGGCGCTGACCGTTCTTGTCGACCTGCAGTTCGCCGCCGAGCAGCGCGCGCATCACCTGCGGACTGACATGGCCGGCGAACATCGCGCGCAGATTTTGCCGCTCGCGGAATTGGCGGGCGAAATCCCAGGCCTGTCGCGCGCTGAATGCAAGCAGCGTGATGATGACAATGTTGGCCACCCGCAGATAGCTGCCTTGCCAGAGCGCGAAGGTGGAACCGGCGACGAAGCCGCCGATGACTCCGATCAGCACCAGGGTCTTGAGCCAGCCGCTGCGGCCGAACCAGAGCAGCGTGCCGATGCCGGCCAGCATCAACGAGATGTTTGCCGGTACGCGCTCGATCAGGCCGCCGCCAAGCAGCGAGCGCAGGGCCTGGATGTGCACCACGGCGCCCGGCTCGGTGCGGCTGTCCGGCTCCCAGGCGGCCAGCGGCACCGGCAGGCGGTGCCGGGTTTCGGTCGGCAGCAGGCTGGCCACGATTACGGCGCGGCCCTTGACCAGGGCGCGCAAGGGCGCTTCTTCACCGCGCCGGATCCAGCCCAGCACGGTAGTGACCGGCGTGTATTCGATGGCGCCGCCGACGCTGTAGTCAATCATGCCGGTGAGCGAGCCCTCACGCCCCATGTGTTTCGCCATGGCCAGCGCCAGCGGCTCCTGTTTTTCGTCGGAACGACAGCGCAGCTGGTTGATGCGGCGCACGGTGCCGTCGGTGTCCTCGCAGATCGCCAGCGAGGCGACCGCGCCCTCGCCGATGGCCGTGCGCAGTTCCGGCGACATGGGGCGCAGCTTGCCGCCGACGCCGCGCGGCTGGCCCACCACCAGCGGCGCCGCACCGCGCAGCAGATAGATGCCGGCGAGCAGCGGGGCATCGATGTCCTTGACCAGAAAGTCGTAGGAGCGCACCGGCAAGGGCATCGCCAGGCCCACCACCGCCGGCTGCGCCGCCGCGAGTCCCGCGAACAGGATGCCGAAATGGGCGTGCCAGAGGGCCGTGGGTTCCACGATGGTTTCGAAGGCGGCTTCGTCGATGCCGATCACCACCACGTCATGGGTCAGCGGCGTCGGTGCATTGGCGCGCAGCCACTGTACCTGGGCATCGTAGAGCGCCTGGTCGGCAAAGCGCAGGGTGCGCGTTTCCATCATGCTCCAGGAAGCGGCGCACACCAGCAGGAAGCCGATCAGGATATCGCGGGAGAGACCGAACATCAGCCGATTATGTCATGCGGCAGGTGTGTTGAAATTACGGCCCGGGGACCCGGGCGAAGCGCGTGCCGTATTGCAGCGGGCGTTCCCGCGCCGATCAGAAGACGTCCGGCGGCTGCTCGACCGCCGCCCGGTCCGATTCGCGGCGAATCGTCCGCAGGGTGTCGAGATTGGCCAGGAAGGCGTCCACCAGCGCCGGGTCGAACTGGGCTCCGGCGCCGCTACGAAGCAAATCGATGGCGGCGTCCTCGGTCCATGGCCTCTTGTACGGGCGGGTCGCGAGCAGGGCATCCCAGACGTCGGCCACCGCGACGATTCGCGCCGACAGTGGAATATCCTCGCCGCGCAGACCCAGCGGGTAGCCGCTGCCATCGAAGCGCTCATGGTGGTAGCGGGCAATATCGGCCGACATTTTCATCGATTCGGAGGTGGACCCATGCAGCATTTCATAACCGATATCGGGATGGGTGCGCATGACGACCAGTTCGCTTTCGGTCAGGCGTCGCGGCGCGAGCAGGATTCCGTCGGGAATGCCGATCTTGCCGATGTCATGAAGCGGCGCGGCCATCCCGATCACATGAACTTCGGATTCGCTGAATCCCACTTCGCGCGCCAGCAGTTTCGAGTAGCGCGCCATGCGCACCAGATGCTGCCCGGTTTCTGAATCGCGCTTTTCGGCGACCACCGCCAGGCGTTGCAGCATTTCCATGCTGCGGCTCTGGAGATCCTCGGTGACTTCGGCAACGCGTTGCTGCAGAAGCTCGGCATGGCGCTTGTTCTGCAACTGGAAGGAACGCATCTTGAGCAGGTTGCGGCAACGCGACTGGCATTCCCTGGGGTTGATCGGCCGTATCAGGAAATCGGCCGCTCCGGCGTCCAGCGCCGCATACCTCACCGCCAGATCGTCGCTCGCCGTGACAACCACGATGGGCAAGTCGATCAGATGGTCCATTTCCTTCAGCAGACGGATCACGCCGATGCCGTCGAGCTCCGGCATGCTGAAATCCGTCACCACCAGATCGAGCGGGTGATCGGCGGCGTACTTCACCGCTTCCAGCGGATGATCAAAGGTCAGGACGGCCAGGTCGGCGGAAATGCCGGACAGTATTTCGGCGATCAGCAGTGAATTCGATGTCTGGTCGTCAATTACAACTACGCTCTGACGCATGGTCTGCCTCGGGATCAGTAATGCCGCTTGCGGACACGGCTGCCGGCATGCCGGCCCGTGCGCAAGGCACAACATAACATCCCGCCAAGTGCGAGACAATGGCCGGACGATCGAAATGAAGCGCGCAGCATAAAAATGGCTATTGTTCGCCGTATGAAATACAGGCAGTCTTGGCGATCATTGTGCCGTGTAAACCATGACGGCGCCCGAACCACCCTTTAGCGCCGGCCGATCTGCAGCGCATGCGACAACCATGTAGTCTCGCGGGTCTGCTGGAAATGCCGAGAACAACCGAGGATCGACCGCGGAATTTTGATGCAAACCCCTTCAACACTACAAGTCGTGCTGGCGAAGCAAGCCAGGCTGCGGGCCTTCATCGGCATCCCGATGGCGTTGGTGCTGGTGTGGCTGCATTACGCCATGGACAAGGCTTTCAATTGGGCGGAGTGGGCTGTGGCCTGCTATTTCTTCTACATCGCCGCCACCTTGATCGCATCCAGGTGGCTGCCGGAGCGGTTTTGGACTGCGGCCATTTATTGCACTGCGGCACTCGATGCGGTTTTCCTGATTTTCTGGCTGCCTTTGATCGAGGACGCCGCCGGCATCATCCTCGGCTTTGCTCTGTTCACCGGCCTTGGCTACGGGCTGCGTACCGGCAACAAGTACGTCATGGCTGTCAATCAGATTGTCACGCTGGTCGGATACGCGCTGATTCTTGTCATCCATCCGGTGTGGCTGCAGTATCCGCTCCGGGCAATTGCCTTCGCCGTGCCGCTGATCATCATTCCCTTGTATGTGGGCGCGCTCCTCGATCAGTTGCACGCGGCGCGGCGGCGCGCCGAGGAGGAAAGCCTGGCCAAGTCCGACATGCTGGCCAAGGTGTCGCACGAACTGCGGACGCCGCTGGGGGGCATCGTGTCCGCCGCGGATCTGATCCACATGGCAGCTCCCACCGCGCCGCAGGGAAGATTGGCCAGCACGATCATTGCGCTCGCCAAGCACCTGCAGGAAGACATCGCCGACCTGCTGGACCAGGCGAAATACGCGGCGAAGGCCCTGATCCTGAATCCGGGGGTTTGCGACATCCGTGAATTGATGGGCACGGTTGAGGCCGCGGTACGCCCGAAGGTCAAGGAAAAGCACCTGGATCTGCAGGTTCTGATCGATCCGCGCCTCGATGCGGCGAGCATCGCGGACGCTCACTATCTCGGACGAGCCCTGCTCAACCTGGCGGGAAACGCCGTCAAGTTCACCGAGGAGGGGCAGGTGGTCATCCGGGTGCTGGTGCTGGACATGACGCCGTCAAAATACTATCTCCGGTTTTCCGTCGAAGACAGCGGCATCGGGATCGCCGTGGCCGATCAGGAAAAGATCTTCACGCCCTTTGTGCAACTCGATACGGGGTCGGCGAGGCGGGTCGATGGCACCGGGCTGGGCCTGTCGATCTGCAAGGACGTGGTCGAACTGATGGGAGGCCAGTTGCGCGTGTCCAGCGAACCGGGCCGCGGCTCCCGGTTCTGGTTCGACGTTTATTTCCCGCGGGCGGAACCGCTGGCGGCAATGCCGGCACCGCCGGAACGCCGGGCGGTGACGCCGCACCGGATTCTGGTGGTCGACGACAACGTCACCAACCTGCATCTGCTGCGTGAAATCCTGGAGCAGGACGGGCACACGGTCAGTATGGCGGAGTCCGGGCAGGTGGCACTGGATCTGCTGGGGGGCGCCGGGCCGGCTCCGGAAATCATCTTCCTCGATTACAACCTGGGCGACATGGACGGCATGCAGGTGCTTCAGGTTTACCACTTCGGCGTCATGAATCCCGCTCCGGTGTTCTTCCTCACCGCCGACATGTCGCCCGCCACCTTGGCGCGCCTGCGCGGCAGCGCCGCGCGCGGCGTCATCGGCAAACCGGTGCGACTCACGGAAATCCGCGAAGTGATGGCCAAGGTCTTCGCCGAAGACAGCGCCGGCGAGACTCAGCAAACAGGACCGAAATCCCAGTCCGGACTACGCGCGGTGCCGGTGGTCTACGTGGATTTGGAGGTGCTCGCCGAAGTGGCATCCGTCAGCAAGCGCCCCGAATTCCTGGCGGAGATGCTGGACCGGGCCATCCTCGACATCGAACGCACCTCGGTGACGCTGCTGACTGCGCTCGACGACGAGCAGTGGGACGAGGTGAGGAAACTGGCGCATGCCCTCAAGGGCGTGGCCCAGCAAATGGGCGCGTTCAAGCTGAAGAATCTGGCGATGTCGATCATGCAGACGGACATTGCAGGCCTGGAAGCCTCGCGCCGCAAGCTGGGC
>CAIZKA010000265.1 GCA_903933395.1 uncultured beta proteobacterium
CGTAGAAATCCAGGGGGCGCAACATATCGTTGCCGCCGACCAGGCTGTCGACGAAGATGCCGCGTGGACGCTCGTCCGGGTCGGCGTCGCCGGGCAGGATGGTGTGCAGGAAGGCGACGCGATCGTGGGCCGAGGTGATGCCTTCGGTTTCCGCCGGCGCAGCATGGCTTGAGTCCGCAAGATGTATCTTGGCGTGGTAGGCCTCCTCGTAGGCGCGCAGCGTGTCGCCGAAGTTGTGCGCCACGGCCAGGCTGGAGAATTCCACCAGCGAGGCGTGCCCGTCGTCGCGTACATAGGCGTGGATGAACGGGTTGCGCAGGGCGGTTTCGACATGACCGTCATGGTCGAGGTCGCCCTGCTGCTGGCGCGGCCAGGGCGCCAGGCGTTCCAGGGCCGCCTCGAGCTTCAACAGGTTGTTCCAGATGGCGCGGCGCAGGTGGGGCAGGTAAAGACCGCCGAACAGGCCGTGCCAGTACGCGTCGTTGGCCTGGGCGCGGTGCAGGTACTCCTGCAGTTCCGCGGTACGCTGTTCGGGCGGCAGTGCGGCGAGGCGTCGCGAGGCGCCGAGCATGCGCTTGTGCATCCAGTTGGCCTCGGTGTAGCGCGACATGAAGTTGCGCCAGATGCCGCCGCGCAGGAAGGGCTTGTGCGCCTCGAAGCGGCCGGCGGCTTTTTCCTGCTCGAGCAGGGCATGGTAGGTCGCGGCGCGCGGGGCCGGCAGCGTCCATTCGTTCATCTCGATGTAGGACGTGGTCGGCAGGTAGACGATGCCGCGCGTCTTCTCGCGCGCATGGTAGTCGGCATAGGTTTCGGTGCGGATCAGGGGCGAGGCCAGCACGCCTTCGACGAACTGCGTCAGCCAGCCTTTCTCGAACACCCATTCGTAGGTTTCCGGCCAGATGCCGAACTTCTCGATGTCGTCGAAGTAGATCGCGGCGCGGCGCCCCTGGCGGGCGAGGTCCTCCAGCCAGGCGACGGCCTCGCCCGCCGGCGAAAACGGCAGGCGGTAGCGCGCGGCTTCGGAGATAGGGAACAGGTCGAGGCGACGACCGTCCTCGTCGGTGGAGAAGAAGCTGTCGAGGCGGTCCTGGTCCTCGCCGGCGCAGAGGAAGTGGTAGTCGTCCACCGCCACGTAGCGGATGCCGGTGGCGACCAGCGAGGTCACCACCGAGGATTCCCAGACCCGTTCGGTGAGCCAGGCGCCGGAAGGGCGCATGCCGAAGCGGCGCTCGATCTTGTCCGAGAGCGTGGTGATCTGCGTCACCCGGTCTCGGTGCGGAATTGCCGCCAGTACCGGTTCGCAGTCGCCGGAGCCGAACCACTCGACCTGGCCGCGGCGCGTCATCGCCGCCAGGCGCGCCATGTCGTCCGGAAAGCGCTCAAACAGCACATCCAGCAGCCAGCCGGAAAAATGCACGCTGAAGCGGAACTCCGGATAGCGCTCCATGACGCGCAGGAACATGCCGTAGCTGCGGACATGGGCGTCGTCGATGACCGCGGGAAAATTACCGACGGGCTGGTGGGCGTGAACCCCGAACAGGAGACTGATGGTCATGATTAGCGTGAAATACGTCGACAAGCCCGCTGTGTGGCGTTTGAGCGCAGCGAACTGATTGATAGCCTCCCCCGCGAGGGGGAGGACGGGAGGGGGTGGGCCCACTTGCAAGCTTGAGGCATTGCGACGCCAAAGTGTTTCATGATGCAAGGGGGAGTCATCGAAGTCATGAGCGCTGGTTCAGTGTTGGGGAACGGTGACGCGCCGCATGGAACCGCCTTCAGCGGTGGCCGATCCGGCGCAAATGGGGGTGTCGAGATGGGCCGGCGGCTCCAGTTGCAGCAGGCCATAGAGCCGTGCCAGATTGCGCCGGTAAAGGCTGTCGAAGCTGGCGACCGCGGCCGACGGGTTATAGTCGCCGAACCACCAGAACCAGTCGGAGCTCTCGCAGATCGCCAGTTGCATATTGACCGCAGCGACCTGCGCGGGATCGAGGCGGCCGCTGGTGAGCACACGGTCGCAGCTTTGCTTGGCCTCGCACAGCAGATCCCAGCCGCGGTTCTTTGCGGCATCGCCGATCCAGGTCGATAGCGTGCCATACACCCAACTGCCCGCCGTCAGGCGCGGCAGGACGGTGGCGGCGGGCGGGCTGGGCCGGGCCAGCAGTTCGGCATAGGTCGTGGTGCGTATGCGCGGATGTTCCGCGAGCAGGCCGTAGAGGTCTTCGAAAAAGTAGTAGCCGTTGTAGGGGTAGTGCTCCCAGGCATTTTCGCCGTCGAGGATGATGCTGACTACCGGGTTGTCATTTTCGGGCGCCGCGTCGAGGATGGCTTCCAACTGCAGTACAAGATGCTTGGCGGCATCGCGGCCGTGCCATTTGGCATAGTCGAAGCCGATCAGGTCGGAGAGCCGCTCGTCGCGGAAGAACAGGGTCAGGCCGGGAGCCCGCTCCAGCTTCCAGGGGTGGTAGGCGGCGCGTGCGTCGGCGATCTTGCTGGCGGCGAGACTGTTGTTAAGCACGCCTTCGCCGCTGGCGATCCAGCGGCAGTCGGCGGCGGCGAGATGCTTGACGAAGTCCTCGGAGACGGCGCCTTCGGCCGGCCACATGCCGACCGGCGGCGCACCAAACCGGCGGGCATGGCTGATCCGCGCGGCATCGATGTGGGCGATGACCCGGCTGCGCCCGCCGGGATAGGCGGCGGCGAAGGGCAGCGGCGCGTCGGGCAGGCTTTCGCGCGCGGCCTTGAAGTCGAGCAGCAGCGGTGACAGCGGATGCGTGTCGGGCGTCGACGAAATCTCGACCTGGCCGCGTTCCGCCAGCGCCCGCCAGCGCGGAATCAGCCCCGTAATCAGTTCGCCGATGCTGGCCAGCAATTGGCGGCGATCCTCGGCGTCATAACCCTCGCCCTTGCTCATCAGCGTGGCCAGCAGGGGGTTGCGGCGACGCTCTGTCTCGCCGGTCCATGCCAGGTGGTACCAGGTCACGAGGTCGGAGAAGTAGGCGCCGGACAGATAGGCGTAGGCAGATTCGCTATCCCCGGCGAGCAGCAGATAGATTTCGTGCAGACGCTGGTAGTGAGGGAAGGGCGCCAGCATGGTGGTGTGATTGCTGCGGAAGCAGGTCGCCAGCAGCAGTTTCCGGTCGGCTGCAGCGATGTTTTCGAGGTCGGGTGTCGCCAGCATGCGCAGCAGGGGATCGCGAAACTGCCCGCTGGCGAACTGCTGCGCATAGTCCTCGATCTGATCGAGCAGAACCGGCACGAAATTGACGACGCAGCGAATCTGTGGATGGCGTTCGAGATGCGCCGCCATGTCGACGTAGTC
>CAIZKA010000266.1 GCA_903933395.1 uncultured beta proteobacterium
GACGCCGCCGACCGCAATCGACTGTATCGTCACAACTCATGGTGATAGTCCCTGAATGCTCAAGATGCGAAATCGGAAAGAGCGTAATTGTAGCGAATCTCGCAGGGCGATTAAAGCCCCGAACTGACCCGACTTATCGATGCTGACTGGTGTAACGACAACTTTACTATACCAATCAATCAGATAACACCATCGCTCCGCAAGCGAACTATCTCTTCGGCAAGGTAGCCGAGCTGCCTGAGGACCGCTTCGGTATGCTCCCCGAGGGCCGGACCGAGCCAACGGGTTTCTCCCGGGGTCAGGGACAGCTTCGGAACGATACCCGGGATACGAAACTCTTTTCCATCAGGGAGTTGCGCAGATTCCAGCATGTGTCGGGCGATGAACTGGGGGTCGCGGAACATGTCCGCAGCCGAATAGATCGGACTCGCCGGCACCTGTGCTTCTGCTGCAATGCGCAAAACCTCCCCCGAATCATTGCCGGACACCCACGCGTCGATAACGCCATAGATTTCCGCGGCCCGCGCATCGCGCCCGGCGTTGCTGCCGAGTTGGGGATCGTCGGCCAGGTCGCTGCGGCCGATGGCCAGCATCAGGCGGCGGAAAATCGCGTCGCCGTTGGCGCCGATGATCAGGTGCTTGCCGTCCCGGGTCGTATGCGTGTTTGACGGCGTGATGCCGGGCATGACGTTGCCGGTGCGCTCGCGGATGAAACCGAAGACATCGAATTCCGGCACGAGACTTTCCATCATGGCGAACACGGCTTCGTACAAGGCGACGTCCACCACCTGCCCGGCTCCGTCCTTGACCTCGCGGTGGCGCAGCGCCATCAGGGCGCCCAGCGCGCCCCACAAGGCCGCGATCGAATCGCCGATCGATATGCCGGTCTTCACCGGCGGCCGGTCGGCGAAGCCGGTGACATAGCGCAGGCCGCCCATCGATTCGCCGATGGCGCCAAAACCCGGCTGCGCGGCCATCGGACCGGTCTGGCCGAAACCCGAAAGGCGCACCATGACCAGGCCGGGATTGATCTTCGACAGCGCCTCCCAGCCCAGCCCGAGCTTCTCCATGACGCCTGGCCGGAAGTTTTCAATCACGATGTCGGCCTGCGCCACCAGTTTGTGCGCGATGGCGATGCCTTCCGGATGCTTGAGGTTCAGCGTCACCGACTGCTTGTTGCGTGCCTGGACGAACCACCACAGCGAGGTTTCGCCGTCGCCGGTCGGATACAGCTTGCGCCATTTGCGCAGGGGATCGCCCTCCCCCGGCGCCTCGATCTTGATCACCTCGGCGCCGAACTCGGCGAGGATGCGCGAACAGAACGGGCCGGCAATCAGTGTGCCGAACTCGATGACCTTGACACCGGCAAGCGGCTGGGCGCTTTCAGTCATACAAAGTCGCGTCGCTCGCGCAAGGCCTGGGCCACTGTCGCTGCGTCGGAAAACTCCAATTCACCGCCCACCGGCAGGCCGCGCGCGATGCGGCTGACCTTGAGCCCGCGGGCATGCAGCAACTCGGAGAGGTAATGCGCAGTCGCCTCACCTTCGTTGGTGAAATTGGTGGCGAGAATCACTTCCTTGACCAGGCCATCGGTGGCGCGGGAAAACAGGCGCTCGAAGGCAAGTTCCTTCGGACCGATGCCGTCGAGCGGACTCAGCCGCCCCATCAGCACATAGTAAAGCCCGTTGTAGGCATGCGTCTGCTCCATGCTGATCGCATCGACCGGCATTTCGACCACGCACAGCTGCGATGCGTCGCGTTTTGCCGAGAGGCAGCGCTCGCAGATCTCTGCCTCGGTAAAGTTGTTGCAGCGGGCACAGTGATGCAGCAACTGCAGCGCCGCATCAAGCCCGCGCGCTAGGCGATCCGCGCCATTGCGGTCGCGCTGCAGCAGGTGATAGGCCATGCGCTGCGCCGACTTGGGCCCTACTCCCGGCAGGCAACGCAATGCCTCGATAAGTTCTTCGAGGCTAGACGATGGTGTCATGACACGCTTCAAGGAAACACAGAATAAGCCGTCACACCGGCGAAAGCCGGTGTCCAGCACCTTGATTCTTCTGGATTCCGGCGTTCGCCGGAATGACGACTTGGCACTTGATCAGCACTTCCCTAAAACGGCAGCTTCATTCCGGGCGGCAGATTCAACCCGGCAGCAAAGCCGCCCATCTTCTCGGCCGTGGTGGCCTCGACGCGCCGGTTGGCATCGTTCAGGGCCGCCGCGATCAGGTCTTCCAGCATTTCCCTGTCGTCCATCACCGAGGGATCGATGGTGACGCGCTTGACGTCGTGCTTGCAGGTCATCACGACCTTCACCGCACCGGCGCCCGACTGGCCTTCCACTTCGATCTGCGCCAGCTGTTCCTGGGCCTTCTCCATGTTGGCCTGCATCTGCTGGGCCTGTTTCATCAATCCGGCTATGCCGCCTTTCATCATTGCTGTGTACTCCTTGAACTAAACGGGTTTGATCGTCGATTCGTCGATGCTTGCGTCGAACAGGTCCACCACGTCGCGGACGAAAGGATCCCCTTCGATCGAGGCAATGGCACGGTCCTGCCGCTCGCGCTGGGCACTGCGGCTGCGATCGGCCGGGGTTTCCGTGGCGACGGCGGCAACATCGATGTCCAGTCGCAACGGACGTCCGTAGCAGACCTGCAGTTCAGCCTGCAGCTTGTCCTGCTGCGGCTTGCCCAGCAGGTGCTTGTGCGCCGGCGCAAGGCGCAGGCGGATCACCGACCCGGTGAGTTCCGACAACTCGCAGTGCTGTGCAAGCTGCCTGGCCATTCCGGTCAGAGGCAGGCGCGCTACCAGCCCGTGCCAATCCTTGTCGGCTGCGGCCTCAACGGCAGCGGGAGGCGGTGCAGAAGCCGGCGCCGGCGCCACAGCGGCAGGCGGCCGGACCGCAGGCGCGGGTGCCGCGGCAGGCGCCGTCGGGTGCAGCGGCGCC
>CAIZKA010000267.1 GCA_903933395.1 uncultured beta proteobacterium
CAGAAATCCGGCCAGTTCCACGAATACGGGGCAGGCGGTATTCGCCCGGTAATGCACCTGGTGCCCCGTCTCCTGCCGTAGCAGCAGGCCGATTTCGGTCAGCGCCCGCAGCTCGCGATGCAATGACCCCGGCGAGGCGCCTGTGATGCGCGCCAGCTCGCGCACATGGAGCGCGGCCTCGGGGTGCAGCAGCAGAGCTGCCAGCACCGCGGAGCGGGTACCTCCCAGCAAGTGAGTGGCGAGTGACAGGGATGACATATAAGGGTGTTCTCAGATTTGCTTCAAATGTAGCAATAATGAGAACAACAGGCAAGAGGTTTCGAATTGCAAAAGTTATGCGAAGCGGTATCCACAAAAGTCGGCGCCGGCGACACGGCGACCATTCCCAAAGGCGCCCACCATCGTAGCGTCGTCATTCCGGCGCACGCCGGAATCCAGGCGGCGAGCGTTACTGGATCCCGGGTCAAGCCCGGGATGACAGAAAAGCCAGGCCCCTTTTTCCTTTTACGCGCTTCCCGCCTAAACGGCAGCCCGGGTCAGCGTCCGGGCTTGGCAAGGCCGACGCGCCCGAGTCCGGGTAGGCGCAGCGCCGGGCGCGCGATGTCGATGCCGAGCGATAGCCCGAGCAGATTTAGCTCGATACCTTCCTCGGCGGCGGCGAGAACGCCGCCGAGGCCGAGCACGGAAAGCTGGACGCCGGTTCCGCTGGGTGCGGGCGCGATCGCCGAAGTGAGCGGCAGAAAGTCCTTGCCGACGGCATTCGCCGGCAGGTCGAGCCGCAACCCGGGTACCTCACGCGCGACATGCGCGACGAATGTGTTGCTGTTCGGCCCCGGCCAGGTGCGGTAGGTGTCGGCGTAGGGATAGCGGCGCACCGCCTCTTCGATACGGCCTATCAAGGCCTCGACGCCGTCGCCGCGGCGGTCGGCGAGCAGCACAGGCATTGATCCGAACCACAGCGCGTCGGGATCGAGATAGTCGACATGGACATAGGGCGGCCCGGTCCAGCCGACCACATCGTAACGCGTGAAGGCCGGCGCGCCGGTGCGCTTGGCGACGATCCAGGTGTGCACCCCGACGGCGCCGCGGCGGCCGAAAGCCGGCGCGGCAAAGACCTGGACGACCGGCTCTTTGAGCTTCGCCGGGTCGGGCGAGAGGCCGGTCGGTGTCAGCGCCGCTTCGCTCCACGACACCGTCGAGGGCGGGTGAAGGGCGACGCTGATCGCCGGCGGGATGACGAAAAAGGCCGCCATCAGCAGCAAGAACACTCTCAGATGACGCAATTTAGGGTGCAAGCGTGGACTCTCAGGGCGACGGACAGTAGGGCGCAATATCAAACTTCCTTGTTGGGAGTGGCGAGCTGCCGTTCGAGGTTGATTCTAGTCGGTAGCGTTCAATTCAATCGACTCAGGTTCCTTTGCTAGATTTGCCTTCGTCATATCGACTCGCGACCGATAACCTTGCTATGATCATCGAATGAATCAGCTGCCCGATGGTTTGTATGACCGATTGATGAATGGTGCTCTGCAACGTTCTCTTGAAGTCTTGCCTCCAGAAAGGCAATACGAAATTGAGAAGCCTGGTTCAGCGGAGCTGCGGCGGCGTCTAGTGCTTGAAATTGCCCGCTTGCTTCCAGAAATATTTGATGAAATTTCCGGTAGCGCTGGCGCTACTGAGTCGAATCGCGAAGTCGATCTCGTCAATGGCCTGCTGGCGTGGATTCGTCAGCAAGGTGTTGAGGTTGCACCTCTACTAACTCCAGCAAGATCGCTACGCGCGGTGCATCCGGCCGGCGTTACACCCATTTATCCGCCGACAGGGCTTAGTGCACCTTGGCTCTTCACTGCGGGACGTGCCGATCCCTCTTTGTTTGCTGAGTTGCGCGCCGAGCTAAACAGTGCTGACAGGATTGACGTACTGGTCAGCTTCATTACCTGGAGCGGGCTGCGCAAGCTAATTGACGTGTTGG
>CAIZKA010000268.1 GCA_903933395.1 uncultured beta proteobacterium
GTCGAGGGCAGCAGCGCGCCCTGCATGCGCTCGTTCTGCAGGCGCAGCATCATTACCACATCGACGCCGCGCAGGCCCTCGCGCATGTCGTTGAAGACCCGCACGCCGAGGCGCTCGATGCCGGTAGGCAGCAGGGTCTTGGGCGCGATGACGCGCACTTCGGGCACGCCCAGCGTGGTCAGGGCGTGGATCTGGCTGCGCGCCACGCGCGAATGCAGCACGTCGCCGACGATGGCCACCGTCAGCTGGCTGAAGTCCTTCTTGTAGTGGCGGATGGTGTACATGTCGAGCAGGCCCTGCGTCGGGTGCGCATGGCGGCCGTCGCCGGCATTCACGACATGGATGTGGTCGCGTCCGGTGGCGGCCATGTGCCGCGCGATCAGGTAGGGCGCGCCGGAGGAGGCATGGCGCACGACGAACATGTCGGCGTGCATCGCGGCGAGGTTGTCCGCCGTGTCGAGCAGGGTCTCGCCCTTGTTGGCCGAGGAAGTGTTGATGTTGAGATTGATGACGTCAGCGGAAAGCCGTTTGGCCGCGATCTCGAAAGTGGTGCGGGTGCGCGTCGAATTCTCGAAGAACAGGTTGAACACGCTCTTGCCGCGCAGCAGCGGAATCTTCTTCACTTCGCGTTCGGCGACTTCGGAAAAGGGCGCCGCGGTATCGAGGATGCGGATCAGCACATCGCGCGGCAGGCCTTCGATGGTCAGCAGATGGTTGAGTTCGCCGTGCCGGTTGAGCTGCGGGTTGCCGCCTGCGGTCATGAAGCTCATTTCTCCATCACCCGGAAGGAAAGCCCGCCGTCGGCGGCCCGCTCCAGCGCCAGCATCTGCGCCGCCGGCAGGCTCATGGAATGCGGGCAGTAGGTCGGCGCGACTGGCAGCTCGCGGCCGCCGCGGTCGGTCAGCACGGCAAGGTCTATCCTTGCCGGGCGGCCGAAATCGAAGAGTTCGTTCATCGCGGCGCGGATGGTGCGCCCGGTGTAGAGCACGTCGTCGACGATGACCACATGCGCACCCTCGACCTCGAAGGGGATATGCGAGGCCCGGGCATTGGCGTGCAGCCCGCGCTGGTTGAAGTCGTCGCGATAGAAGGACACGTCCATCGAGCCGGAGGGAGTCGTCAGGCCCAGTGCGGCGTGCAGCCTTTCGGCCACCCAGACGCCGCCGGTGTGGATGCCGACCAGCACCGTGCGGGCCGGATCGACGCTCGGCCGCATGGCCTCGGCCAGCGCCGTGCAGAGCGCTTCGGCGTCAGGCAGTTGCATGGGCATGATTGTAAAACCAGCTTTGCAGAATGATGAGTGCGGCTTCGGCATCGACCTGCGCCTTGCGCGCCTGCCAGGACAAGCCGCGTTCGCGCAGGCCGGCATCGGCCTCGGTGGAAGTGAAGCGCTCGTCGACCTCATCGACCGGCAGGCGGAAACGGCCGCGCAACTGGTTGGCGAAGCGTTCGCAACGCGCCGTCATTTCGTGCGGCGTGCCGTCGTCGCTCAAGGGCCGGCCCACCAGCAGGCGCAGCGGCTGCCAGTCGGCGATGAGCGCGGCGATGACCGCGAAGCGGGCGTCGTTGGCCTCGGTGTCGATCGTGGTCAAGGCGCGTGCCGGACCGGGCCGGCCGGCGCCCAGTTGCGTGCCGAGGGCGACGCCGATGCGCTTGACGCCGAAATCGAAGGCGAGGATGGATCCCGCCTCAGAAACGCCCCCACCCCCCGTCCCCCGCCCTGGCGGGGGTGACACTTGTTCGCCGCCTTCGGGCGGCTCCGTTTCGAACGCTGCGCTCCCATTGGGGCGGCCCGGCAGCGAGCGCTCAAGCATGCCCCGCCACCTCCGACAGGTTGGCGAAATCCACGCCGAGCAGCTGCATCGCGGCCGGCAGGCGTTCTTCGGCCGGAATGTCGAAAATGATGGCGGCGCTGGCTTCGACCGTGAGCCAGGCGTTTTGCGACAGTTCCCACTCCAGTTGTCCGGCCGTCCAGCCGGCATAACCGAGGCTGACCAGCACTTCGAAAGGTTCGCCGGTGCTGCCCATGGCCTGCAGAATGTCGCGCGAACTGGTCAGGGAAAGGCTGTCGCTGACATTCAGCGACGACTGCCAGTGGCCGGCCGGGCGGTGCAGGACGAATCCGCGGTCGGTCTGCACCGGGCCGCCGAAATACACCGGCAGGTCGGCGAAGCGCGCTTCGGCCTGTTCATCCTCCAGCGGAATGCTGACGCGGTCGAACAGCCCGGCCAGCCTCAGTTCCATCGGCCGATTGACGATGATGCCGATGGCCCCATCCTCGTTGTGTTCGCAGATGTAGGTCAGCGTGCGGGAAAAATTCGGGTCGGCCATGGCGGGCATGGCGATCAGAAAGTGGTTGGCGAGGCTGACGGTTTCCATTGATCTTTCGACATTGTAATCTGTCAGTCCGTTCCCGAGTATCCCCGTTCAATCCATCCATGTCCGCCGCCCTCGTCTGGTTCCGTCGCGATCTGCGCGTGCAGGACCATGCCGCCCTGAGTCACGCCCTGCAATCGCATCGGCGGGTACATTGCGTCTTCGTCTTCGACACGACCATTCTCGATCCGCTGCCGCGCCGCGACCGGCGCGTGGAATTCATCCTGCGCGCCGTGGAGGAAGTCGCCGCCGCATTGCGGAAAATGGGCGGCGATCTGATTGTGCGCCACGGCGATCCGCGCGTCGAGATTCCGCGCCTGGCGCAGGAACTCGGCGCCGGTGCCGTGTATGCCAACCGCGACTACGAGCCGGCGGCCATCGCGCGCGATGGCGAGATAAGTCGCCGTCTCGCCGGCGCCGACTCCTGCTTCATGGATTTCAAGGACCAGGTGATCTTCGAGCGCGACGAAGTCATGACGCAGGGCGGCACACCCTTCTCGGTATTCACGCCCTACAAGAATGCCTGGCTGAAGCGCCTCGACCCGGCCGACCTGCAACCCCGGCCGGTCGAGGAATACGCAAGTCGCCTGGCGCCGCCGCGCGAGAACGCGCCGCTGCCGACCCTGCAGCAACTCGGCTTCGAAGCGACCGACCTAGCCCAACTCAAGCTGCCCACCGGCATGAGCGGCGCGCAGGCCCTGTTCCGCGACTTTACCGGACGCATCGACGACTACGCCGCCAGGCGCGATTTCCCGGCGGTCAAGGGCACCTCCTACCTTTCCGCGCACCTGCGCTTCGGCACCATATCGATCCGCCAGCTTGCCGCCTATGCGCATGCCCAGTCCGGCTGCGGCGCGACGACCTGGCTCTCGGAACTGATCTGGCGCGACTTCTACCACTCCATCCTCTGGCATCACCCGCGCATCGCCACGCAATGCTTCAAGCCGGCCTGCGACGCCCTGCGCTGGGATGAGGTGCCGGACCTGTTCGCCGCCTGGTGCGCCGGCCGCACCGGCTACCCGCTGGTCGATGCCGCGATGCGCCAGCTCGAGCAAGCGGGCTGGATGCACAACCGCCTGCGCATGGTCACGGCCTCCTTCCTGAGCAAGGACCTGGGCGTCGACTGGCGCCGGGGCGAAGCCTGGTTCGCGGAAAAACTGCTCGACTTCGACCTCGCCGCCAATAATGGCGGCTGGCAGTGGGCCGCCTCCACCGGCTGCGACGCGCAACCCTGGTTCCGCATTTTCAACCCCGTCACGCAATCGGAAAAGTTCGACGCCGAGGGGCGCTTCATCCGCCGCTACGTTCCCGAACTGGACAAGGTGCCGCAACAATTCATCCACGCCCCGTGGACCATGAGCGCGGCGCAGCAGGCCACCTGCGGCGTGCACATCGGCCATGACTATCCGCTGCCGGTGGTCGACCACGCCGTGGCTCGAGCGCGCACGCTGGAAAGATTCAAGGCTATCCGGGATCAATTGCCGGTACCATCGTAAGCCGATGATGTTCAGCGAACCA
>CAIZKA010000269.1 GCA_903933395.1 uncultured beta proteobacterium
ACCATCGCGGTCAGGTTGTTGGGGAAGGTGCGCACCGAGATGTTGTACTCCTGCACCGACTTGATGTAGCGGTTGCGCGCCACGGTGATGCGGTTTTCGGTGCCTTCCACCTGCGCCTGCAGGTCGCGGAAATTGGCGTCGGCCTTGAGCTGCGGATAGTTTTCCGCCACCACCAGCAGGCGCGACAGCGCGCCGCCCAGATCACCCTGGGCCTTCTGGAACTTGGTAAAGGCGGCCGGATCGTTGATCAGCTCCGGCGTGGCTTTCAGCCCGGCGACGTTGGCACGCGCCTCGGTGACGCGCGTCAGGACTTCCTTCTCGTGGCTGGCGTAGCCCTGCACCACCGACACCAGGTTGGGAATCAGGTCGGCGCGGCGCTTGTACTGGTTCAGCACTTCGGACCATGCCGCGGTCACGGACTCGTCGTTGATCTGGATCTGGTTGTAGCCGCAGCCGGAAAGCAGGGAAGCCGCGAGGGCGAGGACGGCGAGCAGACGCATGCGCATGGGAATCTCCAACATGTAGGGAAACAGCAGCGAATATGGCGGTGAACCCATGCAAATGCAAGGGGAGCCCTTCTGCGGCGGCTACTTCGGCCAGCGGTTGTGCCCGAGGAACTCTTCCCAGCTCAGAAAACCGTCCTTGTCGGCATCAAGCTTGTCGAAATTCTCGGTCAGGTAGCTCGAACGGCCGGTAACTTCCTCCCGCGAGAGCTTGCCGTCCTTGTTAGTGTCGAAGGAATCGAAGCGCTCCTCGGCGCGCTTCTTTTCCGCGCGAGCCAGGTCGCCCTTGTGCCCCGCCGCATCGAGTTTGGGCACCATGGTCTGCGCCTGGAGCGCCCCCGGCGCGACGCACAATGCCAGTAACATCAACAAGAGATATCGCATGACCGCCCCGCTCAGGATCGTCGAAAGCCGATTTCGACAGGATGCGCACCATTGTCGCAACGATGCGCCGGATTTGCAAAACCTGTATTCCGGCGAAAGCTGCCGACGCCGACCCCGCGCTGCGCAGGGCCTCTGGAAAAGCCGTTCGCCTACAATAGAGCCCCTTTGGCTCCACCGTAATCCGGCATGACCGCCCGCCTGCGCGAAATCCCCTACAACTACACCTCGTTCTCCGACCGCGAGATCGTCATTCGCCTGCTCGGTGCGGAGGCCTGGGCGACTCTGACGGAACTGCGCAGCGAGCGCGTCACCGGCCGCTCGGCACGCATGCTCTACGAAGTGCTGGGCGACATCTGGGTGGTGCGGCGCAATCCCTACCTCGAAGACGACCTGCTGGGCAATCGGGAGCGGCGCGAGGCGCTGGTGGAAGCCCTGCGCCATCGCCTGCGGGAGATCGACAAGCGGCGCGAGGGAAATGAGCACGTCGCGTCCTTGCTCAGGGCCGCACAAGCCGCGGTGAAAGACTTCGAGCGATGGTTCGAGGAAACCCGCAGCCTGCGCAAGAAGGCGCAGAAGGTTCTGGCGCGCCATACCCGCAAGGACAACGTCTGCTCCGACGGCCTGGCGCGCGTCTCGCACGTCACCGATGCCACCGACTGGCGCGTCGAGTATCCGTTCGTGGTGCTGGCGCCCGATACCGAAGAGGAAATGGCGCCGCTGGTGCGCGCCTGCATCGAGCTGGGCCTGACCATCATCCCGCGCGGCGGCGGTACCGGCTACACCGGCGGCGCGGTGCCGCTGGATGCGCTATCGGTGGTGATCAACACCGAGAAGCTGATTGACCTCGGGCCGGTGGAGATGAAGCGCCTGCCCGGCACCGCCCAAGACTACGCCACGGTGCGCACCGGCGCCGGCCTGGTCACGCGCCGTGTCATGGAGGCGGCGGAGAAGGCCGACCTCGTCTTCGCCTGCGATCCGACCTCGGCCGATGCTTCCTGCATCGGCGGCAACATCGCGATGAATGCCGGCGGCAAGAAGGCCGTACTGTGGGGCACGGCGCTCGACAACCTGGCCTCGTGGCGCATGGTGACGCCGGACGGCAACTGGCTGGACGTCGAGCGCCTGAACCACAACTTCGGCAAAATCCACGAGCAGGAACTTGTCAGCTTCCGCCTCGTGCGCTGGGACGCCAGCGGAAAGAAAAAACTGGGCGAAGAGCAGCTCGACGTACCGGGCAGGCAGTTCCGCAAGGAAGGCCTGGGCAAGGACGTCACCGACAAGTTCCTCGCCGGCATTCCCGGCGTGCAGAAGGAAGGCACCGACGGCCTGATCACCTCGGCGGTCTGGGTGCTGCACAAGATGCCGCCGGTGACGCGCACGGTCTGCCTGGAATTCTTCGGCCGCGTCACCGATGCCGTGCCCTCCATCGTCGAGATCACCGATTACTTCAAGCCGGGCGGCGCCGGCCTTGCTGCCGGCGTGCAGCTGGCGGGACTGGAACACCTCGACGAGCGGTATGTGCGCGCCGTCGGTTACGCGACGAAGGCCAAGCGCCACGGGCGGCCCAAGATGGTGCTGATCGGCGACATAGTCGGCGCCGACGAGACGGCGGTGATGGCCGCCGCGTCGGAAGTCGTCAAGCTCGCCAATGCGCGCAGCGGCGAGGGCTTCATCGCCGTCTCGGCCGAGACACGAAAGAAGTTCTGGCTCGACCGCGCGCGCACCGCGGCAATCTCGAAACACACCAACGCCTTCAAGGTCAACGAGGACGTCGTCATCCCGCTGCCGCGCATGGGCGATTATTGCGACGGCATCGAGCGCATCAACATCGAGCTGTCGCTGGCCAACAAGATCGAACTGGCCGACGCGCTGACGGAATTCCTTCAGGGCGAACTGCCGCTGAACGCGGGTGACGCCAACCTCGACCCCGAACTGCTGCTGGGCGACAAGCGCGAGCAGGCGCTGGAGCTGGTTGCCGAGGTGCGCGCCCATTGGCAGGCGCTGCTCGACAATCTGGATCAGCACTTCCGCGAGCTGCAGGATTACCGCATGCGGGTGTCGTGGAAGGCCGAACTCAAGGCGCCGCTGGAGGCCCTGTTCGACGGCGTCGCCTTCCGCCCGGTGCTGGAACGCATCACCGCGATCCACAAGGAGATCCTGCGCGGCCGCGTCTTCGTCGCCCTGCACATGCATGCCGGCGACGGCAACGTGCATACCAACATCCCGGTGAATTCCGACCACTACGCGATGCTGCAGACCGCCTACAAGGCGGTGCAGCGCATCATGGCTCTGGCGAAGAGTCTGGGCGGGGTGATTTCCGGCGAACATGGCATCGGCATCACCAAGCTGGAGTTCCTCAGCGACGAAGAAATCCGCCCCTTCCGCGACTACAAGCAGAAGATCGATCCCGAGGGCCGCTTCAACCGCGGCAAACTGATGCAGGGCGGCGACCTTTCCAACGCCTACACGCCGTCGTTTGCCCTGCTCGGTGTCGAATCGCTGATCATGGAGCAGTCGGACATCGGGCATATCTCGGACTCGATCAAGAACTGCCTGCGCTGCGGCAAGTGCAAGCCGGTCTGCTCGACCCACGTGCCGCGCGCCAATCTGCTCTACAGCCCGCGCAACAAGATCCTCGGCGCCTCGCTTCTCATCGAAGCCTTCCTCTACGAGGAGCAAACCCGGCGCGGCATATCCTTGCAGCACTTCGACGAATTCTCCGACGTCGCCGACCACTGCACGGTCTGCCACAAGTGCGTGACCCCCTGCCCGGTGGATATCGATTTCGGCGATGTCTCGGTGGCGATGCGCAATTTCCTGCGCCGCCAGGGCAAAAAGAAGTTCAATCCGGGCACGGCGGCGGCGATGGGCTTCCTCTCGGCCACCGACCCGGCGACGATCAAGCTGGTGCGCGCCGGCATGATCCAGCTCGGCTACAAGGCGCAGCGCCTGGGCCACAGACTGGCCAAGTCCTTCGGCCTGATCCAGGACAGCGTCAGGCATCCGCCGGCAACCCTTGGCCGCCCGGACATCAAGGCCCAGGTGATCCACTTCCTCAACAAGCCGATGCCGAAGAACGTGCCGATGCGCACCTCACGCGCCCTGCTCGACGTCGAGGACGACAGCCTGATCCCCGTGATCCGCGATCCGCGGCGGGCGGGCGACGATTCCGAAGCCGTGTTCTACTTCCCCGGCTGCGGCTCGGAACGGCTGTTCTCCCAGGTCGGCCTTGCCACCCAGGCCATGCTCTGGCATGCCGGCGCCACCACGGTGTTGCCGCCGGGCTACCTGTGCTGCGGCTACCCGCAGACTTCTAGCGGTGATGAGGACAAGGGCCAGGCCATCACCACGGCCAACCGCGTGCTGTTCCACCGCGTCGCCAACACGCTGAACTACCTCGACATCAAGACCGTGGTGGTGTCCTGCGGCACCTGCATGGACCAGTTGCTGAAGTACGAATTCGGCAAGATATTCCCCGGTTGCCGGCTGGTGGACATCCACGAATGGCTGTATGAAAAGGGCATCAAGCTCGACGGCGTGAAGGGGGTCCAATACATGTACCACGAGCCTTGCCACACGCCGATGAAGCACCATTCCGGAATCAAGGTGGTCAACGCCTTGATGGGCCAGCGCGTCGATCTCAACGATCGCTGCTGCGGAGAATCCGGCACGCTGGCCGTGACGCGGCCGGATGTGTCGACCCAGATACGCTTTCGCAAGCAGCAGGAAATCGGGGCCGGAGCCGCGGCACTAAGAGTTCCCGAAGGAACGCAGAGCGCTGGCGCCGGCACGGCGGTAAAAATCCTGACCTCCTGCCCGTCCTGCCTGCAGGGCCTGTCGCGCTACGACAATGATGCGGATATCTCGGCCGACTACATCGTCGTCGAAATGGCCAGGGCGATTCTCGGTCCGGACTGGATGCGGGATTATGTTCACGCCGCCAACAGCGGCGGCATTGAACGGGTGTTGTTGTAGGCGACGTCGAACGTGCCCCGGATTGCCGCTAGCACAGACCGTCCGATTGGCGCTATCCTTGCCGGGTGGCGAAAGAGACTGAATGCGAATTGTGTGCCGATCCCGGCGGTGACCTGCTCTGGGAGGGTGCCCTGTGCCGGGTGGTGCGCGTCACCGACCCAGCGGCGGCGGCCTTCCCCGGCTTCTGTCGCGTCGTCTGGCAGACGCATGTCGCCGAAATGAGCGACCTCTCGCCAAACAACGCGCACCATGCGCTGGAGGTTCTGCTGGCCACCGAGCGCGCCGTGCGGCACACAGTCCGGCCCGACAAGATCAACCTCGCCAGCCTTGGCAATGTTGTGCCGCATCTGCACTGGCACGTTATCCCCCGCTGGCACGATGACAGCCACTTTCCCGCGCCAATCTGGGCCGGTGCGCAGCGCAGCGCCGGCAAGCGCCCCGCCCCCGAACATGCCGTACTGCGCAGGGCTCTCGAAACCGAACTTTCGGCCTTGAATGAAATGCCATGAACTTTGAACTGCCTCCCACCGGAACGGAACAAAGTCCGGCGTTTGTAACCGTGGAAACCTGCGAGGAATGGCTGGCGAAAGTGCCCATGGCCAATGCCGTGCAGGCGCAGTCCATGTTCCTGCAGCAACTGCACTTGCTGCACCGCTTCACCCTGTCGCCGACCGACCGTTTTACCATTCTCGAGACCTTGCGCGGACCGGTTTGCGCCGTGCAGGAGGATGCCGGCAAAAAGTTCGCCGGCAAGCCGCTGCCGTTCGCGCCCCACGAACAGGCCGCGCTGGAAAGCACGCTGAGCGTCTGGCATGCCCTGAGCCTGGGATACCTGCGCTGTTTTGATGCCCTTTGCTGCGGCGATACCGGCGTTTTCTCCACCCCGCTTCTGGTGGCACAACAAGCGCAGATCGCAAGCCACCCGGAACTGGCAGGCAGGGCGACCAAGCTGGCCCAGCGCACGCTGTCGGTGTTTGCCGACTGGCAGGTTGATCTCTGTCGCGGCGAACAACTGCCCGATGCCAGCTACTGGAGACAACTGCATCAGATTTTCTCCGCCGCGGAAACCCTCGGCGTCGGCAATCGCGCCGTGACCGACCACGTGCGTCACGGCACCGCGCATACCAGCGCACTGGCCACCTACGCCGAATGCCACCTGGTGAGCACTGCCAACGTCTACGAGCTTCCGTCCCGCCATCTGGGCTGGGTGGTTCGCTGGGCCAAGCGCTGGGGTCCGAAAGTTGCGCTGCTGACGGCGCCGCCCGAGGATATCCGCGCCCGGGCCGTGCCGCTGTGGATCGATGTCGAATCCGATCACCCCGCTTCCTACATGCCGCAACCGTCCGGCGGCAGCCGCTGGCTTGAAACCACCGAACTCAGGAAAAGCCTGGTTGCCCGCATCACCTTGCTGGCGCAGGGGCGCGAGCCGGGCGAACTGCAACTCGGCGACGACGTCACCCAGCCGGCCGCCACCCTCCTGCTGCAACGCGTGCTGCAACGCTGGTGCAAGGGTGGCGCGCCGCGCCGCCATGAAAGGCATACCGCCAATGCCGACTGCAGTTTCATCGCAGGCCTGGAAGCCGTGCATTCCCTCTTCTCCGGCGGCCAGGCCTTCCGCGCGCCGACGCGCAGCGATACGGCCTTGCGCCGAGAACGGGAAGAGTTCGAGACTTTTGGCGACCGCGGCCGTCGCACGGAAGCTGCTGGCGAAAAGGGCAATTCGCACCTTGAAACATGGCATGTGGTCGACGAAGCAGCCAACGGCATGCGCATAACAAGGCCGCTCAAGGAGGGCGCGCGCATCGGCACCGGCCTGTTGATCGCGGTAAAAACGAAGGACAGTCAGCGCTTCGCTTTGGGCAACGTGCGCTGGGCATTGCGCGAAGGTGAGAATTCTCTCGCCGCCGGCATCCATCTGTTTCCGGGGGAAGCCCGTCCCGTGGCGATCCGCATTGTCGAGGCCGGCGCAACCGGCAACCCCTGGCGTCAGGGCTTCCTGTTGCCGGCAATACCCGCCATCAATGAATCGGCCAGCGTGGTCGTTCCTGCCGGCGCGTTCCGTATCGATCGCAGCATCGAGGTCATGGTCGATGAGAAGCCGCAAATGCTGAAGCTATTCCGCGTCCTTGATCGCGGCGTCGAGTTCGAGCGCTGCAATTTTTACGATTGAATCCGGTGCGGTGGAAACACTACGCTGAACCGCGAACCCTTTCCCGGTTCGCTTTCGATTTGCAGCACCGCCTGATGCCGCTCCAGCACATGCTTGACAATAGCCAGACCCAGACCCGTGCCCCCCGCTTCGCGTGAGCGGCCGCGATCAACCCGGTAGAAGCGCTCGGTAAGACGCGGCAGGTGTTCCCTGGCGATGCCGATACCGCTGTCGGACACTGAAAACCGCGCGCCGCCCCCACTTTCCTCGCTCCAGCCGAGCAGAATTTCGCCGCCCTGCGGCGAATAGCGCACCGCATTTCCAGCAAGATTGGCAAAAGCCGAGCGCAACTCGCGAGCGCTGCCCAGCAATCCCGGCGGCCCGTGGTTTTCAAGGCTGATGCGATGTCGCCCGCCCGACAGCGCCTCCACTTCGCGGCAGATATCGGCCAGCAGATCGGCCACGCCAACGGGGTCTTCCAGCGGCGGCGGCGAGTCCGTCTCCAGCGATGAAAGCGTCAACAGGTCGTCGATCAATTGCTGCATCCGCTGCGCCTGCTCGGCGGCGGTTTGCAGATACAGCGCAACTTCCTGCGGCGGCGTGTCATTCAGAGCCTCAAGCGCCGTTTCGAGAAAACCCAGAGTCACCGTCAGCGGCGTTTTCAGTTCATGCGACACATTGGCAACAAAATCGCGGCGCATGGTGGCGAGCTTCTGCAACTGCGTCACGTCGCGCACCAGCAACAAGGTGCGTCCCGCCGCAAACGGCGCGGCCTGGATCTGCAGGCTGCGGCCCGGGTTGCGTTGCGTCTGGAACTCAAGCGGCACGCCGCGATGATCGGGGCTGTCGAGGTAGCCGAGGAATTCCGGCTCGCGCAGAAGGTGGGTGATGCGGCTGCCGGTATCCACCGATGCCTTGAGACCGAAACAAGCCTCCGCCTGCAGGTTCATCCATTCGATGGCGCGGTGCCCATCGAGAATCATCACCCCGTCCGGCAGGGCTTCGGCGGCGCGGCGAAAACGTGCCAGCTCCTGGGTCGCCTGTTCGCGTTCGGCGCTGGCCAGCCGGGCACGCCGGTGCAGGGCCTCGAAGACCGCGCCCCAGGCGCCGCTGGCGCTCGGCGTCGGCGTACCCAAGGGACAGCCGGCCCAGTGAATCAGCCGCAGCACCAGCCACAACTGGCGCAGGAAAAAGAAGGCCAGGGCGCCCATCAGGAGCACCGTGGCGCCGCGCTCGCCCGCGGCGAACCAGCCGGTCAGCGTCGCCAGCATCGTCAGCGCGATAGCGGTCAGCAGCTCGGCAAGGACGGCATTCACGCGGTCGAATACCGGTAACCGCTGCCGCGCACGGTCTGGATCAGCGCGTCGTGCCCCGTTGCCTCGAGGGCCGCGCGCAGGCGGCGGATATGCACGTCGACGGTGCGCTCCTCGACGAAGACATGATCGCCCCAGACCTGGTCGAGCAGCTGCGACCGGGCATGAACCCGCTCCGGATGCGTCATCAGAAAATGCAGCAGGCGGAATTCCGTGGGACCGAGATTCACTTCCGCGCTGCCGGCCGTGATGCGATGGGTCGCCGGATCGAGGCGCAAGCCGCCGAGTTCGACCACATCCTCCGTCGCCTGCGGCGCGTGCCGGCGCAGCACGGCCTTGATCCGCGCTGTCAGTTCGCGCGGACTGAATGGCTTGGTCACATAGTCGTCAGCCCCGAGCTCCAGGCCTTCGATCTTGTCGCGTTCTTCGGCGCGCGCGGTAAGCATGATGATCGGCAGGCTGCGGGTGCGCGCCTCGCTGCGCAGCAATCGCGCAAAGTCGACACCGCTCATGCCCGGCAGCATCCAGTCGAGCAGCACCAGGTCGGGCAGCGCCTCCTGCACCAGCCGGCGGGCCGTTTCGGCATCGGCCGCAAGTTGTACGGCGTGCCCGGCGCGGCGCAGATTGACCTCGATCAGCGCCTGGATCGCCGGCTCGTCTTCAACCACCAGTATCGTTGCGGACATGGGATTACTTGAGAAGGGGACAAATGCCAGTCTATTGCAGCTTGATGACGGTTCCGTGACATCGTTGGCGACAGCGAAGCTTGCCACCGTGTGCGCTATGATAGCGGCCCCACTGACGCTCATTGCACCGAGCGCCACCCGCGGAAAATGAAACACGCGAAAACCGATTGGTCGCCCGCCCCCCTTCCCCCCTCGCGGGGGTTACCAATCGGCGCGCTGCGCGCGTTCATCACACGGGGTTCCGAACACGGAGTTTCACGTTAAAGGAGTTGCCACCATGGCCGGTCTCGACAGCAAGACCCCGATCCCCACCGAGATCACCCTTCATCAGAAATCGCGCACGCTCGAACTCACTTTTGACGACGGCGGCCATTACCAGTTGCCGGCCGAGTTCCTGCGTGTCTGTAGTCCCTCCGCAGAAGTCCGCGGCCACGGCCCGGGACAGGAAACCCTGCAAACCGGCAAACGAAATGTCGAAATCACCGCTCTCGAACCGGTGGGCAACTATGCCGTGCAGCCGACCTTCTCCGACGGCCACAACACGGGCATCTATTCCTGGGACTGGCTCTATCACCTTGCCGCCAACCATGAATCGCTGTGGGCGGAATACCTGGAGCGCCTTGAAAAAGCCGGTGCCAGCCGCGATATAGATTCGACCACGCTGCCGCCCAAGTCCGGCGGTTGCGGCAGCCACTAACTTTCTTGCAGCAATAGCGTAGCGCCCTTGATGATGGAACAAGCGAAAGGCGAATTGAACACCCGCCCCTCCCATCCTCCCCTCACGGGGAGGCTTCTGGTCAGCTCGCTACGCTCGACTATGGACCGTTGCTCCGAACCAGGCATCTAACAGTTACCCGATGACACAAACCCATTTCGGCTTCGAAACCGTAGACGAAAAAGAAAAAGCGCAGCGCGTAGCGGGCGTCTTCTCGTCAGTCGCGCAGAAATACGACGTGATGAACGATCTCATGTCGATGGGTTTGCATCGCCTGTGGAAGAAATTCACCATCGACATCGCCGCACCGAGGCCCGGCGAGCGCGTCCTCGATGTCGCCGGTGGCACCGCCGACCTGTCGTCGGCCTTTGCCCGGCGCGTTGGCACCACTGGCGAAATCTGGCTCACCGACATCAACAATGCCATGCTGGCCGTCGGACGCGACCGCCTGCTTGACGAAGGCGTGCTTGCACCGGTGGCGCAGTGCGATGCGGAAAAGCTGCCCTTTCCCGACAATCACTTCGACATCGTTACCGTAGCCTTCGGTCTGCGCAACATGACCCACAAGGACAGAGCGCTGACGGAAATGCGTCGCGTATTGCGGCCCGGCGGTCGGCTGCTGGTGCTGGAATTTTCCAA
>CAIZKA010000270.1 GCA_903933395.1 uncultured beta proteobacterium
TGCGCTGGGTACTGCCGGAGAAGGCGAAATACTGGGCATGAGCCGTATGAGCCATGCCTCAAGAGTCGGCGCCGGCGGTACGGCGACGGGCGACGTCATTCCATCGAAGGGACGCCAAGATGGTCCCGGTGGATACTGACCCTATGCAGCCCGAAGATCTGAGCTTGCTCGTCTCGAGGCAGATGCCGTTCGGCAAACACAAGGGCACGATCATTGCCGACCTCCCGGGCAACTATCTGAACTGGTTCGCCCGCGAGGGCTTTCCTCCGGGTGAAATCGGTCGCCTGCTGGCCTTGATGCAGGAGATCGACCATAACGGACTCAAGGATCTCCTGAAACCGCTGCGGCAGACTTCGGGGCCTGGATAGCGCATGACCATCGACAACCAGATCGAGCCGCCGCAATCCTTCATGGCCATGTACGTCACGCCCGGACGCAGCCGGCCGAATGCGCCGCAAGAGATCGTGCTGGCCCGTTATGAACAGTGCGAAGACATGGCCTGCATCCTGACCGAACATGCCCGGACGCTCGCGTTCAAGGAAAACTTTTCCGAGTCCGAAGTGCTGGCCCGCTGCCATCAAGGCTTGCGTGACGATGCCTCCGACTTCAACGAGATGGAAGCCGCGTGGGTCATTTGCAGGCTCACCGAACTGCTGGGATGGGAAGAACACCTCGGTGGCGAGGTACCGGCCGTGCACGCACCCGAATGACCCCTCCTCCCGACATCATCCTGACGACGCTGAATGCCAAATACATTCATCCGTCGCTCGGCCTGCGCTACCTGCTGGCCAATATGGGAGACCTGAAGCCGCAGACCGCGATTCGCGAATTCACGATTGCACGAAAACCCCAAGAGGTCGTCGATGCCTTGCTCGCCACCCTGGACGGAGAAGCTCCCGTCTCCGCGCGGGAATCCTCCGGCCCCCGGATCATCGGCTTCGGCGTCTACATCTGGAACGTGTGCCAGACGCTAGCCGTGATCCGCCTGCTCAAGGCGGCACGCCCCGACATCGCGGTAATACTCGGCGGACCGGAGGTCAGTTACGAAACCGATGAGCAGGAGATCGTCCGGCTGGCCGATCATGTCATTACCGGCTGGGGCGATCTGAGCTTCGCCCGGCTGTGCACGGCCCTGTTGCAGGGTCCACAGCCCTTGATGAAGATCATCGCCGGCGAGCAGCCCGATCTCGACCGGATAGCGCTGCCCTATGCCGAGTATTCCGACGCCGATCTGATCAATCGCGTCGTGTATGTCGAGGCATCGCGCGGGTGCCCGTTCAAGTGCGAGTTTTGTTTGAGCGCCCTCGACAAAACGGCCTGGGCATTCGATCTCGACCGCTTCCTCGGGGAAATGGATCGCCTGTACCAGCGCGGGGCGCGCAATTTCAAGTTCGTGGACAGAACGTTCAACCTCAAGATAGATATTGCCGGGCGCATCCTGCAGTTCTTCCTTGACCGGCTGCCCGCCCCCGGCAGCGGCTCATCCAGTTCCGGATTGTTCGTGCACTTCGAAGCGGTGCCCGATCATCTGCCCGACCCCCTGAAGGCTTTGATTGCGCGGTTCCCGCCCGGCGTACTTCAGTTCGAGGTTGGCATCCAGACCTTCACCGTCGAGGTCCAGCAACGCATCTCGCGCAAGCAGGACAACGACAAGACCGACGCCAATCTGCGCTGGCTGCTTGGCCGGTCCAAGGCCAATTTGCATACGGATCTGCTGTTCGGCCTGCCCGGCGAATCACTGGAAAGTTTCGCGGCAGGGTTCGACCGTCTGTATGCCTTGGGCCCACAGGAAATTCAGCTCGGCATTCTGAAGCGATTGCGCGGCACTCCCATCGTCCGTCACGTCGCCGAGTACCGCATGGTCTTCGATAGTGCTCCGCCTTATGCGCTAAAGGAGTCCAGCACTGTCGATGCCTCGACGATGCAACGCGTTTCCCGCTTTGCGCGTTACTGGGACCTGATCGCCAACTCGGGAAGGTTCCGCAAGACCTTGCCGCTGCTTCTGAATGGGCGCGGACCCGATGGCGAGAATGGCAGTGCAGGGGCCGAGCCTGATGCGATGGAGTCGCCATTTCATGCGTTTCTGCGATTTTCAGACTGGCTGTGGCAACGCACGGAAAAGACCAGTGGCTTGTCGCCGGAGTATCTGGTGGATGTCCTGTTCGATTATCTGAGCAGCAGATGCGCACTGCCGGTGTCGAAGCTAAATGCCGCCTTGCTGGCCGACTATCTGGCCAGTGGCGCCCGCGGCAGTCCGCGGACCTTGAGGGACCAGCTGCCGAAGCGCGATCCGCCGCTGCAAAATCGACCGCGTGTTGTTTATGCGTCAACTCATCTGCTTGGGCCACTTTCTAGCCGTATGGAAGACGCGCAGAATTTCGACGGAGCCACCACGGACGCGATAGGGCAGGATGTATGAGAATCGCGTCACGACAAGTTCCCGTGTTCCCGCAATGCGACCTGGGCGCCCCATGTCGGGATGGTCCGCGAGCATCGCTGCGCTGCCTCGCATGTGCAACACGAACTCTGCCGCCATGCGCGGACTGTCTTTGGCGATATAAGCGGCTTCTTCGTCGAGATTCTCCAGAGCACGACGCAGCCACTTAACCAGCATACTTCCTCACCACGGCATCGACTTCCTCATCAGATGCGAAGTCGTTGGCATCCGCCTCCTGGAGCGCCTGCTGTATTTCGCCAATCTGCCAGGACTCAAGGTCCAGATACCGGCGGATGGCTTCGCCGGCCAGGTAGGACTTGGATCGATGGGTGGCATCAGCCA
>CAIZKA010000271.1 GCA_903933395.1 uncultured beta proteobacterium
AAACGGATTCAACAGGGGCACGCCGAAGCGCTTGAAGTCGCCGACGTTGCGCGTCACCACGGTCAGCTTATGCGCCAGCGCGGTGGCCGCGATCATCGCGTCCTCATAGACAGTATCCGACTGGTGATGCATCAGTTTCGCCCACAGGCGGAAGGTCGCCGCATCCATGTCCAGCACGTTGTAGGCGACGGCCACCTGGTCGGCCCAGGCTTCGATCTCGGCGGCCTTGGCGGCATCCTGCTCGCGGGTGATCTCGATACCGGCTTGTATCTCGGCGAGCGTGACCACGGAAATGTGCAGGTCGGCGTCGGCAAGACCTTCGATCCACGCCACCACGCCGGCATGCGGCCTCGGCTTGCGCAGTTCGGAGACGACGTTGGTGTCGAGCAGGTACATCGTGAAACTACGCCCCGGCCGGGGCGCGGCGCTTTGCCTTGCCTCGCACCGGCAAGACAAGGATCGACCGGGCCTCGTCGGCAAGCAGCAACTGCTTCAGCGTCGGACGCGCGGTTGCATGCAACCGTTTCCATTCCGCGATGGGAACCAGCACGGCCGTTTCCGAGCCGCGCCGCGTAACGACCTGCGGACCTTCGCTGACGCAGGCATCCAGCAGTTCGCTGAAACGGGCTTTGGCGTCTTGCACGGGCCAAGTATTCATGATGTACCTCCGATGACCAGTCACCTGACTAGTTTATGCCGACCCGGGCCGGAGTGCAAATCGTCTGCGACGACTGGCAACGGGATAGTGAAAGTCGGCGTTGGCGCGACGGCGACACGGCGCTCGGAAAGAAGGCGAATGCGCCGGACTGGGCGGGGACCCCGCTTGCGCCGTGCCGCCGGCACCGACTCTTCATCCCGCCGGCCTATATCATTGGCGCTGGTTTCCCCGACACCGCTCACCATGCCCAACTTCATCGACCCCACTCCGCCCGCATGAGCCATCGCCGCGCCGTGCTGCTGATGATCCTCGTCACCCTGCTGTGGAGCATGGCGGGCGTGGTCAGCCGCCACCTCGAGGGCGCGCGCAGCTTCGAAGTCACATTCTGGCGCAGCGCCTTCAATGCGCTGGCGCTGGCCGTCGCGCTCACCGCGCTGCGCGGCCCGCAGCTGTGGGCAGGCCTCGTCCGCGCACCGCGGCTGGTGTGGGCCTCGGGACTTTGCTGGGCCGTGATGTACACCGCCTTCATGGTCGCCCTGACGCTGACCACGGTCGCCAATGTGCTGGTCATGATGGCGCTGGGACCGCTGATGACGGCCTTGCTGGCACGCCTGTTCCTCGCCCAGCGCCTGCCCCCGCGCACCTGGCTGGCGATCCTGCTGGCCGGCGGCGGTGTGGCCTGGATGTTCGCCCGCCATCCGGGCGCAGGCGTCTCGCTGACGGGCAGCGTGGTGGCGCTGGCGGTGCCGCTGGCCGCGGCGATCAACTGGACGCTGCTGCAGGCGGCCGGCCACCGCGACATGGCGACAAACACGGAAGGCGCCGTCGCGCCGGACATGCTGCCGGCCGTGCTGCTCGGCGCCATGGTCTCGGCCGCGGCGACGCTGCCGGCGGCCTGGCCGCTGCAGGCCACGGCGCATGACATCGGCCTGCTGGGCTTCCTCGGCGTGTTTCAGCTGGCCCTGCCCTGCCTGCTCGTGGTGCGCCTGTCGCGCGTGCTCTCCGGCGCGGAGATTTCCCTGCTCGGGCTGCTGGAACTGGTGTTCGGCGTGGCGCTGGCCTGGCTCGGCGCCGGTGAAGTTCCCGGCCGGGATACAGTTGTCGGCGGCGCCCTGGTGGTCGCCGCGCTGCTCCTCAACGAGTTGCTGGCACTCCCTGCACGACCGCGGCAGGCCGCTCGCCCCTGACCCGCACCATCACCTGCATGCCGGTCGCCAGCAGCACGGTGGCGCAAAGGCTGTGCGCCATGGCCAGGCCGAGGCTGAAGCCGCTGGCCACGGTGAGGATGCCCAGCGACACCTGCACTAGCAGCAGCACCAGCATGACCGCGGCGCTGGCGCGGGCGGCCGGCTGCGCCAGCGCCCGCAAGCCGGCAACGCCGAGCAGCAACAGGGTCGCCAGCGCGCAATAGCGATGCAGCAGGTGCAGCGCGACGCCGCCCGCGTCGCCCAGCGGTGCGACGCCGGCGATGGTGACAAAGGGATTGAGCGCGCCCCATCCGGCGGCGGCCGGCCAGTACTGGTCGCTGCAGCCGGGCAGCGTGGGGCAGGCGATGGCGGCGTAGCGCGCGCCGATCAGCGCGCCCAGCGCGATCGTCAGGGCCAGCAACGCCAGCCCCGCGTGCAGCATGCCGGTGCCCTTGCGCCCGGCCGGCGCCGCGGGAGCCGCGCCGGCGGCCAGTACCGTGCGCCACGAAAGCAGCACCAGGCCGGCGCCGCCGAGGATGTTGATGAAGCCGGCCCATGCCCGGTGCGGATCGGAACTGAACAGGCCGACGAAGGTGAGCAGGATCATCAGCACCAGCAGCATGGCGCCATAGCGCGCCGGCGGCTCGATCGGCTGCGGGCGCTGCGACTGCCAGGCCAGGACGAAGCCCACTACCAGCGCCAGCGAAGCCGCGCTGCGATGCAGGATGCGGGCGCCGTCGGTCTGCAGCCTTTGTGTGCCGGCCAGTATCTCGCCGTAGCAATCGGGCCACTGGCCGCAACCTAGGCCGGCGCCGCCGAGCCGGATGTAGGCGCTGGCGAGCAGTATCACCAGCGACAGCGCGGTGAGGACAATCGCGATGATCTTGATGCGCTTGAGGCGCGCGACAGGGGATTTCATGAAAGTTCAGCCATGGTTCGGAGGTCGATGCGGACGTTCATCCGGCGCCGGACGCGACCGGGAGTCGGCGCTGATAATACGGAAAGGCAAGCGCAACGGAGGCGAATCATAGCGCCGACGGCGGTGTTCAGGTATTGCTGCGCGCCGCCGGGTGCGGCAGCGACAGGCCGCGGATCAAACCGGCAATTCCCCGCCAGACTATCGGCAGCAACCAGACGGTCGCGACCACCAGCAACAGCAACAGGGCCAGCATCAGCCACGGGTGGGCGAACATCAGCCACAGGCCGCCGATCACCACGATATCCTCGCTGAAGGACGCGGCGACGTTGCTGAAAGGCTCGGGCGAGGCGTTGATCATGGCGCGCGCGCCGGCCTTGGTAAAGTGGGTGCCGGCCGCCAGCGTGCCGCCCATGATCGCCATCGCCGTCTGCCATTCGACGCCCTGCCCGCCGAACACCATGGCGGCGAGCGCCGCGCCGGCGGGGATGCGGATGAAGGTATGCACGGTGTCCCACACCGAATCGAGCAGCGGAATCTTGTCGGCGAAAAACTCGATGCTCAGCATCAGCCCTGCCGCACCGAGCACCCAGGGATGCTCGAGCACCTGCAGGCCAGGCGGCAATACGATCCAGCCCAATCTGCCTGCCATGCCGACGACGAAGATCACCGTGTAAAGGCGCAGGCCGGCTGCCCAGCCGAGCCCCGCGGCGAGGGCCAGCAGGCCGGCAAGGTCAAGGGGCAAACGGGCCAGATCCATCATCGCTACTCCGGGTTCGAACAAGACTCGCACAGCGCCACTATATCCCTCGGCAGAAATTCCTCAAGTCGCAACTCGGGCTTACTCCCCATCCCCCTCCCGACCTCCCCCTTGAAGGGGGAGGAGCAGGGCCCGACTCCGTTCCTGCGATTGCCCTGACGCTCAGACATAGCTGGGATAGTGCGGGTCATAGACGTGGCCCTGCACCAGCGCCATCATGTCTTCCGGCCGCGACTTCGCCGCCAGGCCGCGCTCGTAGGCCACTTCGGCGACCGCCACGGCGATGCGTGCCGACACCTCGCGCGTGTTGCCCAGCGGCGGGAACAGGCTGCCCTGCTCGAGGTCCGCCGGCGTCACCTGTGCGGCGAGCGTGCGCGCCGCGGCGAGGAACATTTCGTCGGTGATGCGCGTGGCGCCACAGGCGATGGCGCCGAGGCCGACGCCGGGGAAGATGTAGGAGTTGTTGCCCTGGCGCGGCACCAGCCGCTTGCCCTTGAAATCCAGCGGCAGGAACGGACTGCCGCAGGCAAACAGGGCCCGGCCGTCGGTGCCCTGATAGGCCTGCTCCGCCGTGCATTCCGCTTTTGAAGTGGGATTCGAAAGGGCGAAGACGATGGGGCGTTCATTGAGGCCTGCCATCGCGCGCAGCACCTCCGGCGTGAAGGTGCCGCCCACCGCCGCCACGCCGATGATCGCCGTGGGCTTCAGGGCATTCAGCGCCGAAAGGAAATCGCCGACCTGCTCGTGGTCGTGGGCATAGGGCAGCTTCTGCGCCGCCAGTCCTTCGCGCGACTTGACCACCAGGCCCTTGGAGTCCACCAGCCAGCAGTGGCGTCGGGCCTCTGTCACGTCGATGCCCTCGGCCACCATCGCCGCCACGATCAGGTCGGCGATGCCGGTCGCCGCTTCGCCCGCGCCGAGGAAGAGGAATTTCTCGTCGGCCAATTGCGTGCCCTTGACGCGCAGCGCGGAGAACACGCCGGCCAGTGCCACGGACGCCGTGCCCTGGATGTCGTCGTTGAAGGTGCAGATTTTGTCGCGGTACCTTTCCAGCAACCGGAAGGCATTGTGGTTGGCGAAGTCCTCGAACTGGATGATGACGTCCGGGAACACTTCGCGCGCCGCAGTGATGAACTCGTCGATCAGCTCGTCATAGGCCGGCCCGGTGACGCGATGGCGGCGCAGGCCGACGTAATACGGATCGGCGAGCAGGGTCTCGTTGTTGGTGCCCATGTCCAGCGTCACCGGCAGGCACAGTGCGGGATCGACGCCGGCGCAGGCCGTGTACAGCGACAGCTTGCCGACCGGAATGCCCATGCCGTTGGCTCCCTGGTCGCCCAGGCCGAGGATGCGCTCGCCGTCGGTGACGACGATGATGCCGGCCTTGAGCGGCCAGTTGCGCAGGATTTCGGCAATCCGGCCGCGATCGTTGATGCTGATGAACATGCCGCGCGGGCGCTGGAAGATGTGGCCGAAGCGCTGGCAGGCCAGGCCCACGGTCGGCGTGTAGATCAGCGGCATGATCTCGTCGACGTTGTCGCAGATGACGCGGAAGAACAGGGCTTCGTTGCGGTCGTGCAGGGCGGAGAGCGCGACGAACTGCTCCAGCGGATCGGGCAGGCCGCGCAAGTGCGCGAGGAAGCGCGCCATCTGCTCGTCCTGGGTATGGATGTGCGGCGGGAGCAGGCCGCGCAGTCCCAGCGCGTCGCGCTCGACATCGGTGAATGCGGTGCCCTTGTTGCACAGCGGGTCGTGCAGCAGGCTTACACCGTGCGGTACGGTGTCCGGGTTGATCTTCATGGCCGACTCCCTTTGAACAGTTCGAAATTCCCGGCGAGCGAATGAAACCGGCAGGCCTCGAAACGCTTACTTGCCCGTAAACACGGGCCTGCGTTTTTCCTTGAAGGCGCGAATTCCCTCGTGATAATCATGGCTATCGTACACAATCCGGCGCAGGCCCTGCACTTTTTCGAAGCCGCGCGGGCTGACCGGTTTCGCCCCGGCCAGCACCCGCAACTGCTCCTTCATGACGGCAATGCTGAGCGGCGCATTGTTTGCGATCGTAGCCGCCATGCCGAAGGTAAAGGCTTCCAGTTCCTCTACCGGCACCACGTGGTTGATCATGCCGATGCGCTCGGCCCGCTCGGCCGAGATCGGCGCCGCGGTGAAGGCCAGTTCCTTGACCACGCGCAGGCTGGCGGCGCTCATGAAGGTCATCATGCCGCTGACGTTGTAGGGTACGCCCAGGCGTGCCGGCGTGACGGCGAAGGTCGCTGCAGGCGTGGCGATGACAATGTCGCAGGCGAGCACGGTTTCCACCGCCCCGCCCCAGACGCCGCCCTCGATCATGGCGATCACCGGCATGCGGCAGGTTTCGATGGTGCGCACCAGATGCCGCAGCGGATCGTCCCAGCCCAATGGGTCGCGGCCGCCTTCGGGCAACTCGCCGACGTCGTGGCCGGCCGACCAGACCTTGGCGCCGGCCTGCGCGCGCCGGACGACGACTCGGGCCCCGGCTTCGTCCAGCTGGCGCAGCGCATCGATGACTTCGGCCACGAGGTCATGGCTCAGCGCGTTGAGCTTTTTCTGGCGGTCGAGAACAATGGTCCCGATGTGGCCGTCCCGGGTCAGCTTGATGAATTCCATGACTTTCCTCCGTTGCCTCCCTTCAGCCGGGAGTTCTGCACAACATGCTAGACCGATGTCGTGCCGGCGACAATTGCGGACATCCACGATGGGACGTGACAGAATCCGCAGCACGACAGGCGTCTGCCGGCCCGGGCCCGGACTGTAAGTAATACGCGACCCGGCCGACAGACTACGAAATACCGCCGGAGACACCCGATGCACGCCACGCTCCACCTGCTGACCCATACCGACTTTCCGCCGCTCTCCCGGCGTGCCGTGGAAACCCTGCAGCTCAACCTCGGCTACCGCTGCAACCAGAGCTGCCTGCACTGCCATGTCAATGCCGGACCGAAGCGCACCGAGGAGATGACGGCCGAAACCATCGCTGCGGTGCTCGACTTCATCGCGGCGAGCCCCGGCATCACCACCATCGACCTCACCGGCGGCGCGCCGGAACTCAATCCGCAGTTTCGCGGCCTGGTGGTGGCGGCGCGCGCGCGCGGCCTGCGCGTGATCGACCGCTGCAACCTGACCATCCTCGAGGAACCCGGCTTCGAAGACACGGCCGAGTTCCTCGCCGGCCACCGCGTCGAGATCGTCGCCTCGCTGCCCTGCTATCTGGAGGAAAACGTCGACCAGCAGCGCGGCAAGGGAGTATTCGCGGCCAGCCTGGCCGGACTGCGCCAGCTCAACGCGCTGGGCTACGGCCGCGAGGGCAGCGACCTGGTCCTGAACCTGGTCTACAACCCGCAGGGCGCCAGCCTGCCGCCGCCCCAGGCGCCGCTGCAGGCCGCGTACAAGCAGCACCTCGGCGAAAAGTACGGCGTCGTCTTCAATGACTTGTTCACGCTGGCCAACATGCCGATCCAGCGCTTCGGCAGCACGCTGATTTCCAGGGGCCAGTTCAATTCCTACATGGACACCCTGCGCGCCGCCCACCGCGACGACAACCTGCCGCACGTGATGTGTCGCAGCCTGGTCAGCATCGACTGGCAGGGCTATCTTTACGACTGCGACTTCAACCAGCAACTGGGGCTGGCTATCACCGATTCCTCAGGCGGCCGGATGCATGTCACGCGGGCCGCGGCCGCCTTGCTCGACGACATGCCGATCCGCGTCGCCGATCACTGCTACGGCTGCACCGCCGGCCAGGGCTCGAGTTGCGGCGGCGCGCTGGGCCACGAGACCGCCGCGGCGCCGAGTTGCGGCAACTGACAAGGGACTGCCCCATGAGCAAGCTGCAACTGCAGAACGTCGACGCCTGCGTCTTCGACGCCTACGGCACACTGTTCGATTTCAACAGCGCCGCCGGCGCGGCCAGGGACGAGTTGGGCGAGGACTGGCAGCGCCTCTCCGACCTGTGGCGCCTGAAGCAACTGCAATACACCTGGCTGCGCGGTTTGGCACAGCATCACGCCGGCTTCTGGCAGGTCACCGGCGACGCGCTGGACTTTGCCCTCGCCGCCTTGAAGATCGAACGCCCCGGCCTGCGCGACCGGCTGATGAATCTCTACCTCCAGCTCAACACCTACCCCGAAGTGCCGGCCATGCTGGACGAGTTGAAACGCCGCGGAATGAAACTCGCCATCCTGTCCAACGGCACCCCGCCCATGCTCGCGGCGGTCGTCAGCAACTCGGGACTGGAAGGCGTGTTCGATGCCGTGCTTTCGGTGGAGGATGTCGGCGTATTCAAGCCGCATCCGTCTGTTTACCGCCTGGCGGCAGAGCGCCTGGGAATCGCCCCGGCGCGCATCTGCTTCCTGTCATCCAACGGTTGGGACGCCTTTTCGGCCAAAGCCTTCGGTTTCCAGGTGGTCTGGTGCAACCGCTTCGGCCAGGTTGCGGAGCGGATCCCTGCCACCCCTGATGGCGAGATCGCCGATCTGTCGGCGCTGCCGGAAATAGTCTGTCCCTAGGCCGGGTCAGGCGGCCTTTGCCGCCGCTTCCGCGGTCAGCCTGAGTTGCAGGCAGGCCGGACACAGGCACTTTGCAGCCGACGGATCCGATTGCGCCGGAAGCTGCGCCAAGGCTGGCAGGCTCGCGCACCAGCATTCCTTGTCACCATTTTCCATGCCGCAGCGAAACAGCGCGCCACACTGCGGACAGACGTTGGCCGGTACCTCGTTCATGGCGTATCGCCGCCGCCGAAACGCCGGCAGGCCGCCCGCAACACGCGCATCTGACGGCGATAGTTGCTGCAGGCGGAACAAATCAGCATGTGCAGGCGCAGGCCGAGGCGCTCGGCCAGGCCCAGCGGACGGTCCTGCTCCTGCGACATCAGTTCCGTCGCCTCCCTGCAGCTCAGCATTTCACGTCTCCGCTCCGGCAAACCAGTTGGTTTCGAGGCAGCTGCGCAGGCCCAGCCGCGCGCGGTGCAGCACCACCCAGCAATTGGACGTACTGATGCCGGCTTCCTTACAGATCTCCTCGGTCTCGAAGCCGAGAAATTCGCGCATCATGAACACCCTTGCGGTCTTCGCCGGCAGGTGGTCGAGGCAGGCTTCGAACACCTTCCAGAACTGCTGCTGCTCGAAGGAGGCCTCGGGGTCGGCCCAGCGTCCGGGCGCCGCCGCATCGGTCCAGTGACCGCGGCGGTCGAACAGGGTATCGTTGAGCAGGTCGTCGCCGGCTTCGTCGTCGGCCAGGGAACTTGCGGAAACCTCGCGGCTCCGGCTGCGGATGGTATCTATGATCTTGTTGCGCAGGATGGAAATCAGCCAGGTCTTGTAGGACGAGCGGCTCTCGAAGCGATGACTGCCGGTCAGCGCCGCCAGCATGGTCTCCTGCACGGCATCCTCGGCTGCCCCCGCATCGCGCAGCTGCAGGCGCGCAAAGCGCAGCAGGTCGGGGCGCAGGGCATTCAATTCGCTTTGACGGTCGAGATCCATGGCTAAGCTGTTGTAGGAATGACGCGTATTTTGAACCAACGGCGGGAACTTCGACAAATCAATCGAATCTGTAAGCTATGACGCAGTTGTGCGACCAAGCAGCAAGGATACCAACAAGCAGGCCACCCGCCCCCGGGTGACCACCGACCACCGGAGAACCAAATGAACCGTCGCAACTGGATTGCAAGCATTTCAGGATTTTTCGCCGCCGCCGCGGTGCCCATTGTCACCATGGGCCGTGTGAGCGCCGCGGAAAAGTTTCCGCTGGCCAAGTCGAAGGATGAGTGGAAGAAGCTGCTGGCGCCGGATGCCTACCGCGTCCTGTTCGAAGAAGGCACGGAGCCGTCCGGCAGCAGCGCCCTGAATGCGGAAAAGCGTCCCGGCACCTTTATCTGCGCGGCCTGCAGCCTGCCGTTGTTCGACGCCGCGCACAAGTACGAAAGCGGCACCGGCTGGCCCAGCTTCTGGCAGGGCCTGCCCGGCGCGCTGGGCACCTCGACCGACTTCAAGCTGATCTACCCGCGTACCGAATACCACTGCTCGCGCTGCGGCGGCCACCAGGGCCATGTCTTCGATGACGGGCCGAAACCCACGGGCAAGCGCTATTGCAACAACGGGGTCGCGCTGAAGTTCGTGGCCAAGACCGAAACCTTGCCGACGCTGCGGACATGAGCCCGTTGCTGAAGGCGATTCTCGCCCTGACCGCGCTCATCACGACGGTTGCCCGTGCCGAAGCACCCGCGGCGCCGGCCGCGGTTCCCGCCGGCGCAGCAACGGCGATTTTCGCCGGCGGCTGTTTCTGGTGCATCGAAAAGGACTTCGAAAAGCTTCCCGGCGTGATCGAAGTGGAGTCCGGCTATACCGCCGGCAAGACGCCCAATCCGAGCTACGAGCAGGTCAGCTCGGGCAGCACCGGGCACGCCGAAGCGGTGCGGGTTATCTACGATCCGAAAACAGTCAGCTATCCGCAACTGGTCGACTATTTCTGGCGCCACATTGATCCCACGGTCAAGGACCGGCAGTTCTGCGACGTCGGCACCCAGTACCGCAGCGGCATCTACTGGGCCAGCGAAGCGGAGCGCAAGGCGGCCGAGGCCAGCCGCGATGCGCTGATCAAGAGCGGCAAGTTCAAGACCATCCACACTGAACTGGCGCCGGCCTCGACCTTCTGGCTGGCCGAAACCTACCATCAGGACTACTACAAGAAGAACCCGCTGCGCTACAACTACTACCGCAAGTCCTGCGGCAGGGACGCGAGGGTGGAGGAAGTCTGGGCCGGCAAATGAATCAGCATCCCTGACCCGGCGGGGTCATTTCGGCGAAGTTGCCGGTAAGACCTTGACCTCCTTCGGGCACTTCCCCGGCAAAATTCCCGGGGAACTATCCCCGCCCGATTATGGGGTTAAAATCTGCGTCACCTCCGGCTGCTCGAAAGCGCACGCATCGGTCATGCCGGCCGACAATGGCCACTTCACCCGATCGGACACCCTTGATGTCGATACGCAAACTCATCGTCGCCAACGGAATTTCCTATGTCGAGATTCCGGCGGCCGGGCTCTACCTGCTTTGCGGATCGCCTGCCGACAGCGTCAAGCACCTGCTCCGCCGCGGCATCATTCAAATCACCGAGCAGAACGGCATCGCCTTCGAGAACGGTCCGAATGCGATTCTGCTGTCGGACACGATGGTGCAGAACGGCCACCTGTGCAACCTGGCCGAGTTTCCCATCCTGCAAATGCTCTACCGTCAGGGCATGCTGATCCCGAACCATCCGAACAACACGGGCAGAAAGCCCAAACTTATCGGCACCCCGGAACAGCTTGCCGCGCAGTTGCGCTACATCCATCGCGGCAACTACGGGCTGATCTCGGCCGAAGAAATGGTGAAGGCCGGCATTAACGAGGCGGAAGCCGAAGAGCTCATGCGCATCAAGCTCAAGTTTGCCTTCGGCCAGATTTCGCGACCCGATACATTTGTCGATTGCCTGCCCCTGACCACCGGCCCGCTGGACATCGGTGACGGCGTCAGCATCGAACGCGTGGCGAACAATGTGTTCGAGATCCGCTACGGCGACGACTGCGTCGAGATCGACCTCAACCTGCGCATGCACGAAACCTATCCCTGCCCCTACCCCCTGAGCCACGTCGACATCGACCGCCATTACTTCGCCGTGGTGCACGCGGGCGACGGCGATGGTTGGGACTACAACCGTCCGGCAATGGGCAGCGTCCTCATCCATCAGGGCCGGGTCTACCTGATTGACGCGGGTCCGAACATCCACTACAGCCTCGATGCCCTCGGCATCGGCAAGAAGGAGGTAGCGGGAATCTTTCACACGCACTGCCACGACGATCACTTCGCCGGCCTGACCACGCTGCTGCAATGTGACAAGCCACTTCAATATTTCGCCACCCCACTGGTACGCGCCTCGGTGACGCGGAAATTCTGCGCCCTGCTGTCGATACCGGAATGCGAGTTTTCCAAGTACTTCGACATCCACGACCTGGAAGAAGGAAAGTGGAACGACATCATGGGGCTGGAAGTCCGCCCGGTCATGTCGCCGCACCCCGTCGAAACCACGGTTTTCAATTTCCGCGTGCTCTGGGAGGGTGGCTATCGCACCTATACCCATCTTGCCGACATCGCGTCGTTCACCGTGCTCGACTCCATGACCCATGCCGACAACCTGGCTCTGGGCTTGAGTCCGGAGCGTGCGCAGGCGATCAAGGCGGAATACCTGAGGCCCGCCGACCTCAAGAAGATTGACGTCGGCGGCGGCATGATTCACGGCAACGCCGCCGACTTCGTCGACGACACCTCAAAACGGTTGCTGCTGGCCCATACCGCCCGGGAAATGACAGATGCCGAACGGCGCATCGGCTCGGGTGCCCCCTTCGGCACGCTGGATGTGATGATTCCCGGCGAGCAGAACTTCCTGCTGCGCGACGCCAGCGAGTTTCTCAAGAGCTACTTCCCCACGGTCCCGGTAGAGCGGCTGCACATGCTGCTGAACAACCGTATCGTCACCTTCAACCCGGAAACCATCATCACGCCGGCGGGAAAAATTCCTGCCGAGATTTACCTGCTGCTTGCCGGCAAGGTGGAAATGCTGACGCAGGACCCCGCCAATTCGCATTTCCTGTTCAGCGGCTCGCTGCTTGCCGAACCGGCCGCGATCTATGACCAGCCCAGCGACGAGACCTACCGCTCCGTGGGCTTCGTCAAGGCCTTGCGCCTGCCGTCCGACCTGTATCGCAACTTCATCGAGCGCTTCTATTCGAGTACCGATCTGCTCGCCGTACGCAAGGTCGAGGAGCGCCTGCGCCGCACCTTTCTCTTCAGCGACGCGGTGACCAATCCCATACTGTTTTCGCTGGCCAAGAATTGCAGGATTACCGAGTTGCATGCCGGAGAGACCTTCGCCGACGACCCGGAACAACTGCACCTGATTGGAAAGGGGCGGCTTTCCATGGGCGACAAGGAAGGCGCGCCGGTACTCGGCAAGGGCGAATTCTGGGGATCGGACAGCCTGTTTCAAGACGCGAAAGAGCAGCAACCGCCCGCCGCCGGACCCCTGCCGCCGGCAATTGCCCTGGACAGTTGCGAAATCTACTCCGTACCCTTGAAACTGGTTTCGCGGATTCCGGTGGTGCGCTGGAAGCTCTTCGAAGCGTTTCGCAGCGCCCACCCCTACGCCGCCCCCCGCTATCGCGGCACCGCTCGCTAGCCAGTCGTGTCATGCGGCGCCGTAGCGCGGGCGCCGACTATCTGCGGCACGGCGTTCGCCGGCCGCGCCCGAAAAGATTGCTTCAGCCTTTCAGGGAATCGACCAGGGCGATGTAGCGCTTCATGGCCTCGTCGCCGGCAGTGCCCTTGATGGCGGCCCAGGCATCGTATTTGGCGCGGCCGACCATGTCGGTGAAGCCCGGGCGCTTGCCCTCGACATCGCCGTCCGTGCCCTGCTTGTAGAGCGCGTAGAGTTGCAGCAGCACATCGTTCGAGGGCCGCTCCGGCAGTTTCTTCGAATCGGCCGCCGCGGCTTCGAATTTCTTCTTGAGTGCGCTCATGTCGTCTTTCCTCCAAACTTTGGTCATCGGGATTTGCCTTCGACTATTATATGCCGTCACCCTAGAAGACATGCGCAATGCTCCGACGTGAAAAAATGGCGGCCGTCGATACGGCCTGGCTGAGAATGGACCGCCCGACCAATCTGATGATGATTGTCGGCGTCATGGTGTTCAATCAGCGGATCGACTTCAAGCGCTTGCGCAATACCATCGAAGCACGTCTGGTCGGGCGCTACCGGCGCTTTCGCCAATGTGCCGTGCAGGAGGTTTCCGGCGCCTTCTGGCAGGACGATCCGGATTTCGATATCGACGCCCACCTCAAGCGCCGCGCCCTCCCCGGCAAGGCCGGCAAGAAGGAGTTGCAGGCGCTGGCCAGCGAACTTGCGGTGCAACCGCTCAATCCCGGCAAGCCGCTGTGGCGCTTCGACCTGATCGAGGATTACGAGGGCGGCTCGGCGATCGTGGTGCGCATCCATCACAGCATCGCCGACGGCATTGCGCTGGTGGGTGTCATCCTTTCGCTGACCGATCTTTCGCCGCACGCACCCGCGCAAAAGCACGTTGCCCCGGAAACGGATGAAACGGACGCCGACGAAGTCCCTGCCGGCCTGCTGGAAACCGTGGTCGAAACGCTTGCCTCGGCCCTCAGCATGGGTTCCGAACTGGGCGGCAAGGCGCTCGATCTGGCATCGGACCCGGATCGCATGTCCACGCTGGGACGGCACGGCATCGGTCTGCTAACCGAACTCGCCAAGCTGCTGGCCATGCCGCCGGACTCGCCCACCAGCCTGAAGGGCAAGACCGGCACGGTCAAGCGCGTCGCATGGTCGGACCCGATCCCGCTCCCCGAGGTGAAAGCGCTGGGCAAGGCGCTCGGCTGTTCGGTCAACGACATCCTGCTGTCCGCCGTGGCCGGCGCGCTGCGCGCCTATTTCCTGCAGAAGGGCGAAACCGTGCGCGATGTGGAAGTGCGCGCCATGATCCCGGTCAATCTGCGCACGGCCCGGGACGAGGGAACGCTGGGCAACCGCTTCGGCCTCGGCACGCTGTCGCTGCCGCTGCATGACGGCAATCCCTTCGCGCGGCTGTTCACGGTGCGAAGCCGCATGAACGAACTCAAGGGCTCGTATCAACCGCCGCTGACGCTCGGCATCCTGGCCGCCGTCGGCCTCGCGCCGAAGATCATCCAGCAGCAGTTTCTCGATATCCTCGCCGCCAAGGCCAGCACCGTGATGACCAACGTGCCCGGACCGAAGCAGCCGCTGTATCTGGCCGGGTCGCGCCTCGATCAGTGCATGTTCTGGGTGCCGCAGTCGGGCGACATCGGCATCGGCGTCTCGATCCTGAGCTACAACGACAACGTCCAGTTCAGCCTCATCACCGACCGCCATTTCATTCCGGATCCGGAAACCGTCGCGCCGCTGTTCGCTGCGGAGGTCGAGAAGATGATGCTGGCGCTGCTGATGCTCGACTGGGAGCAGCCCTTCGACCCGGCGCAGGCCGAACAGCAACTGTTCGGCAAGGTACTGCCGCCGCCGCTGGTCGCCGCCGTGACGCCAAAACCGGCCCGGCGCAAGGCGACGAAACAACCGGTGGCACCTGCCGCCACGGAGCCAGCCCGAGAGTCGGCGCCGATGCCACGGCGAATCCCGAAGCGCGTCCGCAAGGCGGCGTAGCACTTCATCGACCGGCCCGCACCGTGATTCCGGCGCAGGCCGGAATCCAGTGGCACCTGCTTTCTGGACCCCGGCGTTCGCCGGGGTGACGAAGCGGGCTAGTCTTCGAGTTCGGACTTGGCGAGTTCCACGTCGAGCCGCTCCATGGCGTCGACCGGTGTCGCGGCCGCCGCTTTCCCGTAGAGCTTGACCGCTTCATCCATGCGGCTCTGGCCGAAGAGCATGACCAGTGCATTGGCATTCTCGATGCAGGCGATGGCTGAATCGGGCGCGAGTTTCAGCGCCGACGCAAAATGCTTCACCGCCACCTCCTTGCTTGCGCCGTAGGTCAGCTTGGCCACCATCGCGCCGACCTTGTCTACAACCTCGGCATGGTAGGCGCCGGATGCGCTAAAGGCCTCGGCGTGCTTCGGTTCGAGCTTCAGGGCTGCTTCCAGCGCCGCCTTGATCTTGCCGCCCAGCCCCTGTGTCAGGGCGCTGAGCACCGAGATGCCCTGACTGTAGCGGCCTAGTGCGTAGGCCTGAAAGTAGTACGCGTTGGCATTCTCCGGTTGCGCCTGCTGCAGTTTGTCGCAGCGCGCGGAAATTTCCTGAAACATCTCCAGCTTGCGTTTGTCGTCGTCTTCAAGGTAAGTGGCGTAAATCATGGCCGCCTTGTTGGCCGCGTTGTAGCCGTCGATGCCGGCCGCCAGCCCGGCTTCGCAGGCTTTGTGGAATTCACCCTGATGATAGAGACGCCAGGCCTCCTGCACCGCGGCATCTGCGGGAAAGGGTTCGCAATCGCCGCGATGCAGGCGCTCCCAGTTCTTCTTCAGTGCGGC
>CAIZKA010000272.1 GCA_903933395.1 uncultured beta proteobacterium
CAGAAGTTCCCCAATTCTGCAATGTTGCTCAAGCACTATTTGTCGGGGGCAACGTTGATCGAAGCCTATTGGCGCAGCGTGGCCTGGCCCGCTCAAGGCCTGTTTATTGGTGAGCCCTTGGCTGCCCCTTATCGCTGATGCTGGAAACAAAAAGCCCTGAACCAGGGTGTCGAATGGGACGGTGCTTCAGGAATTAAAACGGGAGCAGTTAATTCGCCGCCGGCGCGACGCATAAGAACAGACTGTTTACTTGAAACTAAACGGCAGAAGCGACAACGGCCGCTGATACGGCCGTTGTTTCCGGGACAGGCGGCAGGCCGTTTTCAGGCGTGACGTCCGCCGCGACGATCCTTGTCAGTGCCACGAGGGCGCTCGCTGGCTTCGCGTGCAAGCTGGAAGCCTCTGTCGGCAGCGCCGACCTTTTCCTTCTTCTCTGGCTTCTGGGGCTTTTCCGCACGCTCGGCGCGGGCCAACTGATCGAAGGTTTCAACAGCACCGACCTTTTCCTTCTTCTCGGGTTTCTGCGGCTTTTCGACCCGCTCTGCACGTGCAATGCCCGAATCGAGCCCTGGCATGACGGCGGCAGTGGCGGAGAAAGCGAGGCTACCCAGCAGGGCGGCGATCGACAGGGTAATGAGGGTCTTTTTCATTTTCGGCTCCAATGGCAATTGTTGGTTTCACGGTTTGGGGTCTTCAACCCCCGGGGATGCGCGGAGGCTTTTCCCACGCCTACCAATATGCACGGGGCGTGCCAGGGACAATGGCATGCAACAACACCATGATTTAAAATGATAAACAAAATATTCCCAAAAAATCGGGCCGCCCGATACAGGCGAGGTGGGGGAAATCCCCCTCGACAGGGGTATTTCCCCCACCCAAAAAATTTCGGGTTAATCGCTTCGGGCAAGCCCATGCTTGTCGATGCGATAGCGCAGGGTATCCCGATATCCCCAGCAGGCTGGCCGCCTGTGTTACGTTCCACCCTGATTTGCCGAGGGCCTCCGCACCGCCCGCATTGCCAAGAATCGTGCAAAAAGGCAGATGGCGCGGCTCGACAAGCGGATCGGTAGCAACATCCCCAGCTTCATTCACATCAGCGACGGCAAGTGGCACGAGGTCAATTTCTTCAACATTCTGGTGCCGGAAGCCGGTGCGTTCTACATCATGGATCTTGGCTACATCGACTTTGAGCAGTTGCATCGCTTGCATCAGGCCGGAAGCTTCTACGTCATTCGCGCCAAGTCGAACCTGCGCTTCCAGCGCCGGTACTCCTTGGAATCGGATCGCGCCGCCGGCATCATCTGCGATCAGACCGGCACACTTACCGGCTTCTACTCGTCCCAGGACTATACGGAAGAACAGATCATCGGGTTCCTGCGGCAGGCTGCTTCCGCTTTGCAGCGTTCGCAGTATTTGCCGGCTGGCCGGCGGCTGATGCGCGCCAGAATCACTCGCCTGCCATCACCTTCAGACGGGGATCATCTGGCCGTTCGGCGGCGGCGGCTTTCCAGTATTTGCGGGCTTCGTCGCGCAGCGCCATTTCTTCCAGCCAGGCGGCAAATGCGACGCGCTCGGAAAATGGGGCATTGGCGGCGGGGCGCAGCGCTTCGACCTGGCGCCGCAGGTCTGCCGACGCCAGGCTGATATCGCCGGTATTCGAGAATGCCGACCCGTCCGGATGTTGCGCCGAGACCATCCAAGTGTAGGTGGCGGCTTCTTTCAGCTGAAGCTGCGCGGGCAGTTGCAGCGAGGTGCCATTGACGCTGGTTTCATACAGCGTCTTGCCGGTGTCGTCGAGCAGGGCAAAGCGGTAGGGGATATCCGGCGCAAGACTTTTCCAGGCGAATAGCGGACGCTCCTCAAGCGTCTTGCTGCCCAGCGGGTTGAGCAATTTGAGCTTCAGGTTGGGTTTGACGGAACGCATCACGATCGCCGCCTGGGCCACGGCGACGGGCTTGATGCGGATATCCTTGCTGCCCTTGGACAGGGCGCTGCCTCGCGGCTGCGGCTTGGCGCCGGATTCCGCCTCGGGTTGCTGCGGGCGGAACACCACGACCGCGGGCCCCTTCATTTCCCATGTCTGGCCGGAGCCCAGATAGACCGCGACCAGTCGCCCTCCGGCATCGAGCTGCACCCGCGCGTCCTGCCGGATCTCGGAGAGAATCGTGACCGCCGGCTTGCGGACGTCGTCCAGTACGACCGCCTTGCCTTCAAGATCGGTGACCATCGCCACTGAGGGTTCCCCCGCTGCGCCGGACGCGATGCAATAGCCCAACAACAGGAATGCGCAAACTACTTTTTTGACCGCCTGCATGTTGATCTCCATCCGCCGATTCATTTCTAACGCGGCCCCCAGCCATACGCATGCACCGGCGTATGTCCCTTGATTGCCTGCGGTCCGACCGAAGTCAGGTCGCCGTTCGATTCGAGCGCCTCGAAAACATCCTTGGAACATACTATCTGGAAGCCGACATCTTTTGTCAGGCCCTCGAGCCGCGACGCGACGTTGGTGACGTCGCCGATCGCGGTGTAATCGTGCCGGCCAGACGAGCCGACCTGGCCGATAACGGCGTCCCCGGCATGCAAGCCGACGCCGATCTGGATCGCGGCGGCTCCTTCGCGGACCAGGATTTCATTCAACTTCACGACTTCGCTCTGCATACCCTTGGCTGCCGCCAGCGCCGCTTCGCAAGGATTGGGCAGTCGCTTCGGCGCGCCGAAAATCGCCATGATGCCGTCGCCCATGAAGCAGACCACCGCGCCGTCCTGATGGTGGATCTGGTCGACGACGCGGTCGAAGTAGCGATTGAGCAGGGTGATCACAGTTTCGGGCTGGAGCGATTCGCTCAGGGTGGTGAAGCCGCGGATATCGGCAAAGAGCACGCAGACATATTTCCGTTCGCCACCAAGGCCGGGTGAGAGTTGTCCCGACAGGATCTCGTCCATCACCACCGGGCTGACGGAGCCGGAAAATGAACGTTTCAGAATCAGGCGTTCTTTCAGCTTGTGCCAGGCATCGCAGGCCAGCGGGCCGAGCAGTCCGACGCAGGCAGCCGCATAAATGCCGCTGAGAGGCAGGTACCAGCCTTCCCTCAGGAGCCAGGCGGAGCCGGCAAGGGCGCCGCCCGCCACGGCCGCCAGGATTCCGCCCGCCATCAGGGGCGTCAGCGCCGCCAGCCAGAACAGCGATGCGGCAAGGATCGCGGCGCCCGGCAGCCAGGCCGGCAGGTCATTTATCAGCCCGTGGTTAAGGATGCTGCGCAGCGCCTGCGCGTGGATCAGGACGCCGGGCGCAAGATTGGCATTGTCTTCCCATGCCGCGATATTCACCGGCTGGAGGACGGCATCGCTGGAAGGCAGCACCGAACCGAGCAGCACGGGCCGGCCTTCGAATAGTTGCTGCAGACCCGCATCGTTGCCGGCCTGGAACAGGGCGAGCACGGTATGCAGCGGGACATAGTTGAAAGAGGCTCCGCGGGAGTAGTCGATGATTCCGGGTTTAGGATCCTTGCCCAAAGCTCGGCTCAATTGGCCGGCCAGGGTTGGCACCAGCGAACCGTTTTCGCCGATCCGCTCATCGAAGCGCCTGACGACGTGGTCCGCATCCCGGGGGAAGAGCGCGAGGCCGGTGCCCTCTTCTCCGGCGACCAGCTGGAATTTTCGGAACAGGGCGCGTTGCTTGCCGGAGGCCTCTACGGTGCGCGCCAGCACTACGGGGATTTCCTTCTTCGCCGCCAGGATTCCCATCATCAGCGCCTCGTCGCTGCCCGGCAGGACGGCATTGTAGGAGTGGTCAGGCAGGACGAGGTCGAGCCCTACCGCCGCGGCCTTGCCGGTGGCTGCGGCGCGCAGGAAATCGCCCAGGTGGCGATGCCAGAGCGTCAGCGGTTCCGGGTAGGTTGCCAGGCTGGTTTCGTCGATGCCGACAACGACGACCTCATTGCTTACCGGAACCGGAAAGTGCTTGCGCAAGACGCCCGTGGTCATGTCGAGCAAGGCGGAATCGATCCGCATCCCCACTGCGGAAACCTGCACCAGGAGGGCGAAAAAGGCGCTGGCGGCCACGCCCGCCATCTTTTTCACCCGCCCTCGAGTGAAAGCAGGGTTAGACATGAAGCCCGACGCTCGAGATGTATCGTTCAACGGCATTTCTCAGGCGTCTGATCATCAGTTCGCGGAAGGTGTTGGCAACCAGCCGTTGCAGGAAATTGTCGAAAGCGGGATGTACCTCGCCGTTCGGTCCTTTCCCCGGCTCTTGAAGAACCTCCAGGCGGTTGCAGAAGCTTTCCGAAGTGATGGCCATGGGCGGCATTCGATGGCACGCTTTGTCTTCCGGGACGCGACCGACAGCCCGATCGAAATGACCCGCTTTATTTAAGGGCATTATAGGTTGTGATGGGTCCCATTGCCGTCGTCGAGCCTGACGCCTGACGCGGCTCCGGCTGCTTACGCCCTGCGCCCCACCATCCGCTGATACAGCGCCGTCGCCTCGCCGACAATGCCGCGGCGAAAGGCCAGCACGCAGATGACGAAGATGGCGCCCATGATCACCGTGACGAGGGAGCCGACCTTGTCGGCCAGTTCGCTCTGCAGGGTAATGATGACCGAGGCGCCGACCACCGGGCCGAAGATGGTGCCCATGCCGCCCAGCAGGGTCATCAGCACCACTTCGCCGGAGGCATGCCAGTGGGCGTCGGTCAGGGTGGCAAACTTGAACACCAGCGCCTTGGTGGCACCGGCCAGGCCGGCGAGTGCGGCCGAAAGGACGAAGGCGACCAGCTTGTATTTGGCGACGTCATAGCCGAGCGAAACCACGCGCGCCTCGTTTTCGCGCACAGCCTTGAGGATCTGGCCGAAGGGCGAATGGATGGTGCGATATATCAGCCAGAAAGCGCTGACGCAGATCGCCAGTACCAGGTAATACAGCGCGGTGTCGTTGGCCAGATCGATGACCCCGAGAAAGTGGCCGCGCGGGATGCCTTGCAGTCCGTCTTCGCCGCCCGTGAATGGCGACTGTATGAAAATGAAATAAACCATCTGCGCCAATGCCAGCGTCACCATCGCGAAATAGATACCCTGACGCCGGATGGCGAGGCTGCCGACCAGCCAGCCGAGAGCCGCTGCGGCCAGGGTGCCGGCGAGCAGGCCGAACTCGGTCGGCCAGCCCCATTCCTTGAGCACGTGACCGGCAATGTAGGCGCCGCTGCCAAAAAAGGCGGCATGGCCGAAGGACAGGAGCCCGGTGTATCCGAGCAGGAGGTTGAAGGCACAGGCAAACAGCGCGAAGCACAGCACCTTCATCACCAGCACCGGATAGACCACCACGGGTGCGAACAGCAGGGCCGCCAGCAGCAGCAGATAGCCGAGGGGAAACTTTCTGGACATCATTTCTCCCTGCCGAACAGTCCGGCCGGCCTGACCATCAGCACGCAGACCATGATGACGAAGACCACGGTGGACGATGCTTCTGAATAAAACACCTTGGTCAATCCCTCGATCACTCCAAGGCCGAGGCCGGTGAGTATGGAGCCCATTATCGAGCCCATGCCGCCGATCACGACGACGGCGAAGACGACGATGATCAGCTTCGAACCCATCTGCGGGTCGGCCTGGTAGATCGGCGCCGCGAGCACGCCGGCGAGGCCGGCCAGGGCGACGCCGAAACCGTAGGTCAGCATCACCATGAGCGGCACGTTGATGCCGAAGGCCTGGGTCAGGCGCGGATTCTCGGTGGCGGCGCGCAGGTAGGCGCCGAGCCGCGTCTTCTCGATCACATACCAGGTCCCCAGACAGGCCAGCAGGGACACGCCGACGACCCAGGCACGGTACTTGGGCAGGAACATGAAACCCAGGTTGATCGTGCCGCCCAGCATGTCCGGGACCTCGTAGGGCAAGCCCGACGATCCATATAAATAGAGAAACAGGCCTTCGATCATCAGTGCCAGGCCGAAGGTCAGGAGCAATCCATAAAGGTGGTCGAGCTGGTAAAGCCAGCGCAGCATGGTGCGTTCGATCGCGATGCCCACCAGTCCGACCGCCGGCGGCACCAGCAGCAGCGACCACCAATAGCTGATTCCCCAGTAGGTGAGTCCCATCCAGGCGAGGAAGGCCCCGGCCATGTACATCGCGCCGTGGGCGAAGTTGATTATGTTGAGCATGCCGAAAATGACCGCCAGGCCGAGGCTGAGGATGGCGTAGAACGAGCCATTCACCAGCCCCAGCATCAGCTGGCTCATCAATGCCTGCACCGGCACACCGAAAATTTCCATGCGTTCAGCCTCGCTTCATGCCAGCCGCAACCGGGCAGGCGCGCCTGCCCGGTTGCGGGCCATTACTTCTTGACCAACGGACACTTCGAAGCCGAGAGCGGCTGGAATGCTTCTGCCGCCGGGATGGTCTGGCGGATGTGGTAGTAGTCCCACGGATACTTCGATTCCTCAGGCTTCTTCACCTGCATCAGGTACATGTCATGCACCAGCCGGCCGTCTTCGCGGATCGTGCCGTTCTTGGCGAAAAAGTCATTGACCGGGGTCTTTTTCATCGCCGCCATGACTTTCTGCGGGTCATCGGAATTGGCCGCCTTGACCGCTTTCAGGTAGTGCATGGTCGCGGAATACAAACCGGCCTGAACCATGGTCGGCATTTTTTTCTGCTTGTCGAAGAAGCGCTTCGACCAGGCACGCGTTTCGTCGTTGCGGTCCCAGTAGAAGGCTTCCGTCAGGTACATCGACTGCGTGGTCTTCAAGCCCAGGCTGTGTATGTCGGTGATGAACATCAGCAGGCCGGCGAGCGACTGCTTGGGGGTGATGCCGAATTCGGCTGCCTGCTTGATCGAGTTGGTCGTGTCGGTACCCGCATTGGCCAGCCCGATGACCTGCGCGCCGGAGCTTTGCGCCTTGAGCAGGAAGGACGAGAAATCGGTGCCCGGGAAGGGATGGCGCACCGCACCCAGCACCTTGCCGCCGTTGGCGATTACCACCTCGGATGAATCCTTTTCCAGCGAATGGCCGAAGGCGTAATCGGCGGTCAGGAAGAACCACGACTTGCCGCCCTGCTTGACCACGGCCTTGGCGGTGCCGTTGGCCAACGCGTAGGTGTCATAGGTCCAATGCACGGTGACGTCGTTGCAGTCCTCGTTGGTGATACGGGTCGAGGCGGCACCGGAGATCAGTGCGATCCGGTTCTTTTCCTTGGCCACCTTCATCACCGCCAGCGCGGTAGAGGTCGTTACGAGGTCGGTGACGACGTCGACCTTGTCGCGATCGAACCACTCGCGCGCCTTGTTCGAGGAGATGTCGCCCTTGTTCTGGTGGTCGGCCGAGACCACCTCGATCGCAAAAGACGGTTTTGCCTGCGCCTTGAAATCCTCGACGGCCAGATTCGTGGCGACCACGCTGCCGGTGCCGGCCAGGTCGGAATAGGCCCCGGACATGTCGGTGAGGACGCCGATGCGGACGACGTTGTCCGAAATCTGGGCCTGCGCCAGGCCGGCGGCAAGGCCCAAAGCAGTTGCGACGGCCAGTGCGATACGCGTTTTTTTCATTTGATTCTCCTCTGTGTGGTATTCAAACGCCGAGAAATTCCTGGAGGAATTCTCTTTTCTCTTCAAGCTCATGTTGATGGATCACGGCGGCTACCTGGCCATGTTCAACGACATACATGCGATCCGCCAGCGGCGCGGCAAAACGGAAATTCTGCTCCACCAGCAAAATGGTGAAACCCTGCTCCTTTAGGTGACGGATGACTTGCCCGAGTTGCTGCACGATCACCGGCGCCAGGCCTTCGGATATTTCGTCGAGCAGCAGCAGTTGGGCGCCGCTGCGCAATACCCGCGCCATCGCCAGCATCTGCTGTTCGCCGCCGGACAGCCGCGTGCCCTGGCTGTGGCGCCGCTCGGCCAGATTGGGAAACATCGCGTAAATCTCTTCCAGGCTCATGCCGCCGCTGCCCACCTGGGGCGGTAGCAAGAGGTTCTCCTCGCAACTGAGACTGGAATAGATGCCGCGTTCTTCGGGACAGTAACCGATGCCGAGCCGGGCAATCCGGTGCGTCGGCATGGCAATGGTGTCGCGGCCGTTGAGCATGATCGAGCCCGTGCGTTTGCCGGTGAGGCCAAGAATGGCGCGCAAGGTCGTGGTGCGTCCGGCGCCGTTGCGCCCCAGCAGCGAGACGCACTCGCCTCGATTCACCACGAAATCCATGCCGTGCAGCACATGCGATTCACCGTAAAAGGCGTGCAGCCCGGTCACCCGCAGATATTCTGTCGGCGTGTTCATCCGTGCGCCCCGGCATCCTCGGTATGCTCGGTGCCCATGTAGGCTTCGATCACCTGCGGATCATTGGCGACCGTCGAGTAGGGCCCTTCGGCCAGGACCGCGCCGCGGGCCAGCACGGTAATGGTGTCGGAAATGCCGGCAACCACTTTCATGTTGTGCTCGACCATCAGGATGGTGCGATTGGCCGATACTTTCTTGATCAGTTGCATCACCCGCTCGACATCCTCATGACCCATGCCCTGCGTCGGCTCGTCGAGCAGCATCAGCTCCGGTTCCAGCGCCAGGGTCGTGGCAATTTCGAGAGCGCGCTTGCGCCCGTATGGCATTTCCACCGTGATCATCTGCGCATGGTCCTGCAAACCAACCTCGGCCAGCAACGCCATCGCCCGCTCATTCAGGACATCCAGCGAACGCCCGGAACGCCAGAAATGGAAGGACGTCCCGAGGGCGCGCTGCAGCGCAATGCGAACATTTTCCATCACGCTGAGATGTGGAAAGACAGCCGAGATCTGGAATGAGCGCACCACGCCACGACGCGCGATCTGTGCCGGCTTCTCGGAAGTGATGTCGATGCCGTTGAAATGGATGGCGCCGCGGGTCGGCTCGAGAAACTTGGTCAACAGGTTGAAGCAGGTAGTCTTGCCGGCCCCATTGGGACCGATCAGGGCGTGAATCTCGCCGCGACGCACCTGCAGATTGACATCATTGACGGCAACGAACCCCTTGAATTCCTTGGTCAGGTTGCTCGTGGTCAGAATGAAATCGGCATCGCTGCTCTTGGTCATGGGCCAGTGAACTTATGATGGACGTTGCAGGAAACTGCCGTGGTGCCGGAAAAGCTCTGCTGCATGCCTGAATGTTGAATGCCAGCTGCTTGTAAATTGATCTTAGCATTGAACGCTGTACGGGAGCCTGGAGCGGACCGCACCGCCACTTGTTGAGTGAAATCCTCCGGCCCAACCCGGGTGCCGGCCGGGCCGTTTTCATGCACCGGCAGTTTCCGTCGCTGGATTCCCGAGGCTCTGTTCAGGCGCTACCCGTCGCAAGCGCCCATTATGGATACCATAAGAAGACCTAAGTTGCTGCAGTGCAACAATAAGCGTAGACTGCCCTCATCCGCTCCAAGAACATTGCGCTACGCCTTCTTGACCGCGCAATAAAGTCCACCGGAGCCACAGATTTTTATTACTTCCAGGTGAAATCATCATGAGACTCAATCGTTCAGCAATCTTTGCCGTACCCATTCTCTCCATTTGTCTGCTCTCCGCCGGCTTCAATGCAACCGCCACCGCCGCACCGGTAAATCAGGTTGCAATTGCGGACGCCCGGTCCGGTGCCAGGGATGCCAAGGCAATGCTCGACCACGCCGTGAGCTACATGAAGGACAACAGTCCCGAGCGTGCTTTCGCCGCATTTAACAACCAGAACGGCAGTTTCTACCGCAATGACCTCTATACCTTCGTCGTCGGCATCGACGACGGCATCATGCACGCCCACGGCGGCGCACCGGAAGCCATCGTCGGTGCCGATGTGCGCGAACTGCGCGACGCCTCCGGAAAGCTGATCATCAAGGAAATGCTGACTGTCGCGAATCAGCCCGGAGGGGGCACGGTGAACTACGTCTGGCTGAACCGCGTCACCAACCGCGTCGAGGACAAGACAACCCTGGTGCGCAAGGTAGGCAAGTACATGATCGGCGTCGGCTATTACGTGCCGCGGTCCAGCGCCGGTCAAGCCGAAGCCCTGTTGGACGTCGCTGTCGCCGAGGCGCGCAAGTCGCCCAAGGACGCCTTTGCCGCCTTCAATGACCCGAAGGGTCCCTACGTCCGCGAAGATCTGTATGTCTTCGCCGTGAGCCTCGACGACGCGCGCTTCGTTGCCATGGGTGTCAATCCGACGCTGGTCGGCACCGATGTCGGCGCGATGAAGGACGCGGCCGGCAAGCCGATCATCGCCGAAATGATTGCGCTCGCCAAAAGCAAGGGCAGCGGCATCGTGGATTACGTCTGGCGCAATCCGGTGACCAACAAGGTCGAGAACAAGCATTCACGCATCGAGCGCGTCGGCAACTACCTGATCGGCGTCGGCTACTACACGCGCTGAGCGCTTGTGAATAAATCTGCTGCGCGTGCCGGATCGGGGCTTGGGCGGTGCTCGCTATCCTCATGTACAACGACGTACATTCCGGCAGCTGCGCTCCGGCCGCACCCCGCTGCGGCCCGCTCGCTACGATTTCTTCACAAGCTCTGAAAGCATCCGGGCAACCGGTGCGCAAGCACCGGGAACTGTACCGTGCCTGACCGGCGTCAATCCAGCGCCGACTTTAGTGCTTCCGCCTGATCCGTGCGCTCCCAGCTCAGGTCGATGTCGCTGCGGCCGAAGTGGCCGTAGGCGGCGGTCTGGCGATAGATCGGCCGCGCCAGGTCGAGCATGGCGATGATGCCGCTCGGCGTCAGGCGAAAAACTTTCCTCACCGCCGCTTCGAGCAACTCGTAGGGCACGCTGCCGGTGCCTTGCGTGTCGATCATTACCGACACCGGCTCGGCAACGCCGATGGCATAGGCGATCTGCACCAGGCAGCGCCGCGCGAGGCCGGCGGCGACGATGTTCTTGGCGATGTAGCGCGCCATGTAGGTGGCGGAGCGGTCGACCTTGCTCGGATCCTTGCCGGAGAAGGCGCCACCCCCGTGCGGGGCGGCGCCGCCGTAGGTGTCGACGATGATCTTGCGTCCGGTCAGGCCCGTGTCGCCGTTGGGGCCGCCGATCTCGAAGGGGCCGGCGGGATTGACGAAAATACGGAAGTCAGGCGTGCGCAGTTTGACCGGCACCAGCGGATCGATAATCTCGCGCGTGACTTCCCGCGTCACCCAGGCCGGATCAAGGTTGCGTTCGATCTGGGTCGAGATCACCACGTCGGCGATGCCGGCCACCTTGTGCCCTTCATAGAGCAACGTGACCTGGCTTTTGGCGTCGGGGCGCAGCCAGGGCAGGGCGCCGGACTTTCTCAGTTCGGCCTGGCGCTGCACCAGCCGGTGCGCGAGCCAGATCGGGTAGGGCATCAGGTCGGGCGTTTCGTCGCAGGCAAACCCGAACATCAGGCCCTGGTCGCCGGCGCCGAGCTGGCCGTCGGCATGCACCACGCCCTTGTTGATCTGGATCGACTGGTGATTGAAGCGCACCTGCACTTCGCACTGCTCCGGGTCGATGCCGGTCGCGGCGTCCGTATAGCCGGCGTCCGTCAGCACCTGGCGCGCGATCTCCGCAGCGCGATCATGGACCGCGTCGAACAACGCTTCGTCGGAGGTGCGGAATTCGCCGGCGATGACCACCAGATTGTCGGCGACCAGAGTTTCGCAGGCCACCTTGGCCGTCGCCTCGCGGGCCAGAAAGGCATCGAGGATGGCATCCGAAATCTGGTCGGCAAGCTTGTCGGGATGGCCCTCGGACACCGACTCGGAAGTGAATAGGTAAGTGCGTGCGCTCATTGGCTAGTGGTCTTTATGCGGAAACGGATGTATGAGTCCGTCATTCCGGCGAAAGCCGGAATCCGGTCGGCGGCAGCTCCTGGATCCCGGGTCAAGCCCGGGATGGCGACCAATAGTGCGTCCATCGATTCCAGCTTGATAATGTATTAGTCGAACAAAATGACCTGACGCACGGCTTCGCCCGAGTCCAGGCGGTCGAAGCCTTCATTGATCTGGTCGAGCCGCAGGCGGTGCGTGATCAGCTTGTCGACCGGCAGACGACCGGCCTTGAACAAGGCGATGTAATGCGGGATGTCGCGCGCCGGTACGGCCGAGCCGAGGTAGCTGCCCTTCAGCGTGCGCTCCTCGGCGACAAGATTGACCGCAGGCACGTTGAAGGTGTGCGAAGGCGGCGGCAGACTGCAGGTTACCGTGGTGCCGCCACGCCGGGTCATCTTGTAGGCGGCATCCAGCGCCTTGACCGAACTGGCGGCCTCGATCGCGATATCCACGCCGCCACCGGTGGCGGCCTTGACCTGCGCCACGAGGTCCGGATCGTCGGCACGGAAGGCCCGCGTCGCGCCCAGCGCCAGCGCGGTTTCAAGCTTGGACGGCAGGGTATCGATGGCGATCACTTCGCGCGCGCCGGCGGCCAGCGCGCCGAGCACGGCGGAGAGGCCGACGCCGCCCAGGCCCACCACGGCGACGGTCTGCCCGAGGCGGATCTGCGCCGAATTGATTGCGGCACCGACGCCGGTCAGCACCGCGCAGCCGAAGATCGCCGCGACGTCCTGCGGCAGGTCGGGCGTGACTTTGACCAGCGAGCCGCGATTGCACACCGCGTATTCGGCGAAGCAGGAAACGCCGACCTGGTGATTCAGCGGCGTGCCGTCGCTCCGCGACAAGTGGCGATGGCCGCCGACCATGGTGCCGGCGGTATTGGCCACGGCACCGGGTTCGCACAGCGCCGGGCGGCCTTCGAGGCAGGGCAGGCAATGGCCGCAGCTGGGGACGAAGACCAGGGCCACGCTGTCGCCGCGCTTGAGATCCGTGACGCCGGGACCGGTTTCCTCGACGATGCCGGCGGCTTCGTGGCCGAGCGCCATTGGCATCGGCCGCGGCCGGTCGCCATTGACGATGGACAGGTCGGAATGGCACAGGCCGGCCGCGGTAATTTTGACCAACACTTCGTTGGGGCCGGGCCCGGCGAGATTAACGGTCTCGATCGCGATCGGCCGGGTTTGCCCATAAGGGCGCGGTTGTTCCATCTGGCTGAGGACGGCGGCGCGGATTTGCATGAGGTTTTCTGCCTTGATCGGGATTAACAGATGCAGTCTAGCGGAATACATTTGACTCCATGTCGGTCCGACGCCTTTCGCTTGCCACGCTGCTTGCCAGTTCGACCCTGGTGCTGGGAGCCTGCGCTGTCGTGCCCTATGCCCAGCAGTCGCCGGCACCCGTTGCATCGAAATCTTCCGGCGGACCAGCCGGCCCGGAGGGTAATGCGCCGGGCGGCGCGACGACCGGCCACGACAAGGCCAGCGACGTAGTGCTGTTTGCGCTGGGCTTGCTCGAAACCGATTACCGTTTCGGCGGCAAGAACCCGGAGGCCGGGCTCGATTGCAGCGGCATGGTCAGCTACGTCTTCGAGAAATCCGTCGACCTGCATCTGGCCGGCTCTGCGGCCGACCTGGCGCGCAAGGGCAAAGCGGTGCCGGCGGAAAAGCTCAAGCCCGGCGATCTGGTGTTCTTCAACACTCGCAACAGGCCCCACTCGCACGTCGGCATTTACATCGGCGACGACCGCTTCGTGCATGCCCCGAACAACCGCGGCAAGGTGCGCACCGAAAGCCTGAAGCAGGGCTGGTTCGCCGCGCGCTTCGAAGAAGGCCGGACCTACTTCGATTGACGCCCCGCCTGCAAAGCGGCGGGTTGAATGCCGGCACTCCCTCTCTGTCTGAACAAGCTTAGTTTTCGGGTTTGCAACCCTCTGCGCAGCAGCGTCCCGGCTGGCGGTTGATGGCAATGCGCCGCCGCGCGTCGGCCAGCATGCCGCGATCGAGCAGGTTCTCGACCAGTTCGACGCGGTCCGCGACCGGATAGCGACGGAAGATTTCCTTCTTCATCGCCGCCGGCGAACCGCCGCCGTGCAGGCTGATCACCGAGTACCAGCCGCTCTGGTAGGAGGCGGTCAGATCCTCGATGAAGCGCGCCACGGCGATGCGTTTTTCGTAGGGCACATTAGAGCGGGCAGTGAGCACTTCCGAAATCCGCCCCGCCGTCGCCGGATTGTGGTCCTCGTCGGGTCCCGGCAGGGTGACGATGAGGCCGCCCGAGACTTCATGCGCGAGACGCTGCATGTCGTAGATCTGGGTCGCCAGCAGGAGCTTGCCGATGTTGGCGAACACCGCATCGGGCATCGCGATGCCTCCGGCTTCCTGCGTCGCATACACCGAGGCGGCGACGCCGCAGGCATAGAAGCCCTCGACGATCTTGATCAGGTCGGTCATCGCCTCGCGCAGGCCGTGCGCCCGCTCGGAGTCGAGGCCGTTGGCCTCGGTCATCAGCGTGCCGGCGCCGATCAGCAGGTCGCCGTAGCCGGCGCGCGCGGCGATGCAGGTATGCCGGTGGTGGGTGGCGTAGGCATAGGTCAGCGTCGCGCTGTGGCGCCACTCGCCGGCGAGGAAAACCCTTTCCCATGGCACGAAGACCTTGTCGAACAGGCAGACCGCAGTACTCTGGCCGAAGCGGTTGGAGAATAGCGCCGCGGCCTCTCCCGGCCGCCCGGCGGGACGCGCCACCATGGTCAGCCCGTCGACGTCGATCGGCACCGCGCAGCAGACGGCGAAGTCGGCATCGGCTTCGGTCATGGCGCGGCCGGGCATCACCAGCAACTCGTGCATGTAGGGTGCGCCGGTGACGATGGCCTTGGTGCCGGAGATCACGATGCCGTCGGCGCGGCGCTCGACGATATGCACGTAGGTATCGGGATTGTCCTGCGCGTGCGGGCGCTTCGAGCGGTCGCCCTTGGCGTCGGTCATGGCGATGCCGACGGCCAGGTCGGCATCGCGGATGTGCCGGTAGTAGGCCTGCGCCCTTTGCAGATATTCGCTGCCGTGTTCGCTGTCGATCTCGGCCGCGGCCTGGAGGATGCCGGCCATCGCATCGCCGCCCAGGTAGCGCTGGGCGCAACCCGTGTAGCGGCAGATCAGGCGGACGGCTTCCAGTTTCTGCAGCAGTTCGTCGGAACTTTGCGGCACGTGCAGCATGCGGTTGTAATCCTTGCCGCCGTCGCTTGCAGCCACACGCATCAGCACGGCGGTGTCCTCGCGCAGCGCGAAGTCGTAACTCAAGCCCACCGCATTGACGCCAGGCACCAGAGCCGGTTCGTCGGCCACGCTCTGCACCGCGCGGCCGTCGACATAGACGCGCGGCCTGAGCCGGCGCAGGGATTCGGTGTATTCATCCGCGGACATCAGCATGGGGTTCTCCTTGGCCTGGCAGCAGATACTAGCTGCCGAGGCTGCGAATGTGAAGTCAGCCGGCAAACCAGGATCGGCACAGGAACCGATCCCATGAATCGCCCCCTTCTTCACGCCGGGGCGGGCCACGATCAGGCTTTGGCACTCCGGGGCGTCGCCTTTGCCGTGTTCGGCAGGGTTCGCAAGCGGCCGCCCATAGTCACAGGGACCTACCGCAGCTTGGCCATCTGCGCGGCACGGCGACTGCCGATCGCGGCTAAACTGAACACTGTTTCCTCACATGGAATGACAAACAATGGCCGGCGCCAGCCTCCTCGCACTGCTCGACGACATCGCCACCATCCTCGACGATGTGGCGGTGATGACCAAGGTCGCGGCGAAAAAGACTGCCGGCGTGCTCGGCGACGACCTTGCGCTGAACGCCCAGCAGGTCACCGGCGTGCGTGCCGAGCGCGAACTGCCGGTGGTCTGGGCGGTGGGCGTCGGCTCGCTGAAGAACAAGCTGATCCTGGTACCGGCGGCGCTGGCGATCAGCGCGCTGTTGCCGATAGCGATCACGCCCCTGCTGATGCTGGGCGGCCTATACCTCTGCTTCGAGGGCGTGGAAAAGCTGGCGCACAAGTGGCTGCACGCGCCCGCCGAAGACCATGCCCATCATGCCGAACAATTGGCGCTGCTGGCCGACCCGGCGGTCGACCTGGTGGCGATGGAAAAGGACAAGATCAAGGGCGCGATACGCACCGATTTCGTGCTTTCCGCCGAGATCATCGTCATCGCCCTGGGTACCGTGGCCGACAAGCCCTTCGGCACCCAGGTGGCGGTGCTCGCCGGGATCGGCCTCTTGATGACCGTGGGCGTGTATGGCTTCGTCGCCGCCATCGTCAAGATGGACGATGCGGGCGCCTGGCTGCTGCAGCGCGGCGGCCGGCTGCAGGCGGCGGTCGGGCGGGGCTTGCTGCTCGCGGCGCCGAAGCTGATGAAGGCGCTGACGGTGATCGGCACGGCGGCGATGTTCATGGTCGGCGGCAGCATCCTGATGCACGGCATACCGGGCAGCCACGCGCTGCTGCATCACGTCGACGATGCATTGCGGGCGGTGGCCGGGTCGGGCGCCGTGCTCGCCGCCGTGGTGCCGACACTGCTCGACATGCTGCTCGGCGTGGTTGCCGGTGCCATGACTCTCGCGGCGGTGACACTGTTCGGCCGCCTTCGCGGCAGGGACGTGCATTAAGTACGCGATGTCCGGCGGCGCATGTCAGGCGCGTCCCATGCGTTGCAGACCGCGCATCAGCGCACCCAGAAACGGCAGCTTGGCATAGAGCTCTTCGGCGGCGTCCCAGTAGTCGCGGTGCAGCACGACCTTGCCTTCCGTGTTGAAGCGCAGATGGCTGCTGCCGCGCACGCAGATCGCCTGCGGCCGGCGTCCGCGGCTGCGGAAGTGGAAATCCCACAGCAGCATGACGCCATCCTCGCCGCTGAAGCGGCTGCCGATGACGAAGCGCGGTTCATCGACCTGGGTGAACATGTGGCGGAAGATGCGGGCGATGGCGTCGGTGCCGCGCACCTCGTTGAAGGGGTCCTTGAACTTGGCGTCGGCGGTATAGAACTGCGGGATACGGTCGATGGTCTGCGGGCTCAGGTGCTCGAACCAGTCGATGAGGGCTTGCGCGTCGTTCATGGCGGTCACAACCGGGTGAAGCGCTTTACCAGCGCGAAGTAAAGACCATAGGGCAGCATGCGCAGCAGTTTCAGCCAGACCGTGAAGCGGCGCGGAAAATGGATCTCGAAACTGCCGCGGGCGAAGCCGGCGATGATTTCTTCCGCCGCCTGCTGCGGGCTGATCAGCGCCGGCATCTCGAAATCGTTGGCGGCAGTCATCGGCGTCGCGACGAAGCCGGGGTTGATGAGGTAGACCGACAGGCCGCGCGGCGCGAGATCGAGATACAGGGCTTCGGCGAAATTTATCAGCGCCGCCTTGGTCGGGCCATAGGCCGCCGCCTTCGGCAGGCCGCGATAGCCGGCGACACTGGAGACGAAGGCCAGCGCGCCGCTGCCCTGCTGCAGCAGTTGCGGTATCAGCCGTGCCGTGGCGGCCATCGGCGCGCGCAGGTTGATCGCCAGCAGCCGGTCGATGTCATTGGCGTCGAGCTGCCAGGCGCGCATCGGCGCGTAGGCGCCGGCGCAAAACACCACCAGGTCTATGCCGCCCCAGTGCTGAAACAGGTCGTCCGCGGTGCGGATGAAGGCGTCGTCGTCGGTGAGGTCGAAGGCCAGCACCAGCGCTTCGCCTTGTCCGGCGGCTACAGCCTGCAAGGCCTCGGCCCGCCGCGCCGAAACGGCGACAAGGGCGCCGCGCTGCAACAGCGCCGTCGCCAGCGCCGCGCCGATGCCCGACGAGGCGCCGATGATCCAGACGCGCTGCCCGGCCCAGTCGCGGATGGGCTTGTTCATGGTGTCCTGCGCTTGAGCGAGAGCGTGACTTCGCCCAGCCTGAGCCCGTACTTGCTCATCAGCGAACGGTTGAGCATGACCTGGTCGTCGACCAGGAACATCCAGTCGTCGAAATCGACGTGGATGACTTTGCCGTCGACGTTCAGCGCCAGCACGTAGCGCCAGCGCAGGGCATTGCCCGCAGTCTCGCCCAGGGCTTCGCCGACCACGTCGCCGGCGGTACCGGTGAAGCGTCCGCCGCCGGTGTCGCGCAGGGTCCACACGCGGTGCGGCGGGTTGCCGCCCTGTTCGCCGTCGGACCAGGTGAAGCGCTCGTCGAGCGTGCCCGTGTCGCCCGCCCACTTCGATTCGATCACGACGTGGAAACGCTTGATCACCTTGCCCGAGCGGTCCTGGAACATGCCCCAGCCGTCCACCGTGCCGGAGAAGAATTTTCGCATATCGAGTTGCGGCGTTTCGGCGCGGTACTGCTCGACGTCGATGCCGGCGCAGCCGCCGAGGGCGACGGCGGCGAGCAGGGCGGCGGCCTGGCGCAAATAACGGATCATGCTGTCTTCCCTTCGAATTGATGCCGCCAGCGCCACAGCAGCAGCAAGGAGATGACTTTGATCGCGGCCGGCAGCAGGGCGTAGGTGGCCGCCAGCGCGACCAGCCCTTGGCTCGCCGTGTCGCCGGCGCCGACTTTGTAGCCGAAGAGCGCGACCAGCGGCAGGGCGATGCCGGCGGCCAGCGCGAGGTTGAACTTGGTGACGAAATTCCACACGCCGAAATAGGCGCCGGCGCCTGCGACCTTGCGCCCGGTGCGGCGGCCCTCGGCCAGCAAGTCGGCCAGCAGCGCCGGCGGCAGCGCCAGCTCGGCGCCGAGCGCGGCGCCGCTGGCGGCGCAGATCAAGACAAAGGCGAGGCCGTCGCCGGCGTCGAGCAGGAAGGCCCAGACGAAGCTGACTATCGCCAGCACCATGCTTGCCATCCAGGCGCGCACCTTGCCGTGGCGACGGGCGAGTGCAACCCAGCCCGGCAGGGCGAGGCCGCCGCAGACGAAATAGATGACGAGGAACATGCCTTGCCATTCCGGCATGCGCAGCACGTCGGCGATGAAGAACAGCACCAGCGTGGCGGGAATCGCCGAGGCGATGCCGCCCGCCGCCAGCACAATCAGCAGGCGGCCGAAGCGCCGGTCGTCGAACACGGCCGAAAGCGGCAGGCCTTGTTGCGCCGGTCCCGGCGGCACGGCCGCCGGCGGTGCGCCGGCAAAGGTGGCGAGTGCGGCAACGGCCAGGATCGGCACGAAGATCCAGCCCAGATACTGCAGCGCCGTTGCGGCATCGCTGGCCAGCAGCGATGGCAGCGCGGCCGCCACCACCACGCCGCCCAGCGCGAAGATTTCGCGCGCGGCAGTGACGCGCACACGCTCCTGCGGCGTATCGCCGATCTCGGCGCCCCAGGCATGGTAGTTGATGGTGGCCAGGCTGAAGCCGATGAAAGTTAGCGCCAGGGTCAGCACCAGCCACACCACGCCTCCGTTGGAGGGCGGTGTCAATAGAGCGGCCAGCCCCAGCGCCAGCGCCGGCAGGGCGAAGGCGATCAGGCGGCGGCGGTTGCCCAGCCGGTCGCTCCACTGTCCCAGCAGCGGATCGATCAGCGCATCGGCAAAGCGCGTCAGCAGCAGCACGGCGCCGACCAGGGCCAGCGGCAGGCCGACGCTGTCGGCATACAGCTGCGGCACATGCACGTAAAGCGGCAGGGCGGCGAAGGCCAGCGGAAAGCCGAGCGCGCCGTAGGCCAGCATCTGCCGCGTCGGCAGGCGTGCCGGAACCATCAGCCGAGGCCGAGCAGGCGCGCGCGCAGGGCCGGCTCGCGGGTGCGCGGGTCAAGCCAGATGGCGAAGAAGGCGCGGGCGAAGTCGGCGTCGTCGATGCGCCCGGTGAGCCTGCCCTGATGGTAGAACTCGGCGCCGCGCTCGGGCAGGTGCACGCCGTGGATCACTTCGTCGGTGCGCACGTCGGGGAAGACGCGCTCCAGATCGATTTTCCAGCGCGCCAGGCGTTCGCCGTCGGCGCCGCCCATGCGCTGCATTTCCTCGATGCTGGCCTGCACCAGGCGCGCCGATGGAATGTCGCGCGCATAGCGCAGTTCCAGCGCATAAGGCTGCCCCGCCTGCCAGCGCCCGTCCGGCGCCCACAGGCTCGCCTGATACAGGCGGAAGCCGAACCAGCGCATGTCGCCCTGGCCCTGCACCCGCCAGTCCGGCGGCAGTATCGTGCCGGCCGCGGCGACCAGGCCGGCGGCGAGCAGGGCGACAAGGCCGAGCAGCCAGCTGACCGCCCTCAACGGGGGCAAGCGCAGCGTACGGGCGACAAGCTTCATCTCGTTATCCCGGGCTTGACCCCGGATCGGGTCCGGGGCAGGCTCCGGGATCCAGAAACGACGGCCGACTGGATTCCGGCTTTCGCCGGAATGACGGGAATTTGAGTCTCATGCGCGGGGCTTTTTCAGCAGGAACTGGTACACGTCGGTGGCGCCGGCGCGAAAGCCCGCTTCGCAGTAGGCCAGGTAGAAACGCCACAGGCGGCGGAAGCGCTCGTCGAAACCCTGCGCCGCGATCTGCGGCCAGGCGGCCTCGAAATCACGATGCCAGTGCGAGAGAGTTCGCGCGTAGTCGCCGCCGAAGGCGTGGCGGTCGAGCACGGAAAAGTCGGCGCCGGCGGCACGGCGTTCGAAGACTTGCGGCGAAGGCAGCATGCCGCCGGGGAAGATGTGGCGCTGGATGAAGTCGGTGCCGCGGCGGTAGGCAGCGAAGCGCTCGTTGGCGATGGTGATGGTCTGCACCGCGGCGCGCCCGCCCGGCTTGAGGCACTTGTGCAACTGCGTGAAGTAGCCCGGCCAGAAGCGCTCGCCGACGGCTTCGAACATTTCGATGGAGACGATATGGTCGTACCGGCCGCGCACGTCGCGGTAATCGGTCAGCGAAAAGTCGGCGAGGTCGGCGAAGCCCTTTTGTTGCGCCCGCGCCTGCGACCATTCCAGTTGCGACGGCGAGAGCGTGACGCCATGTACCTTGCAGCCGAACTCGGTGGCGGCGATCTCCGCCAAGCCGCCCCAGCCGCAGCCGACTTCGAGGATCGTGTCGCCGGGCTTCGGGTCGAGCATCTCCAGCAGGCGCATGTACTTCTGGCGTTGCGCCTGCTGCAGCGACTGCTGCGGATCGGCGCCGAACAGCGCCGACGAATAGCTCATCGACGGATCGAGCCAGAGCTTGTAGAAGTCGTTGCCGATGTCGTAGTGGGCGAGGATGTTGCGTTTCGAGCCGGCGCGCGTATTGCTGCGCAGCAGGTGGCGCAGGCGATGGCCGAGCAGCGGCAGCCAGCTGCCATGCACCGCGCGTGCGAGCTGCCCGCGGTTTTCCGCGAGCAGGGTCAGCAGTTCGGCCGGCTGGTCGCTGTGCCAGTCGCCATCGATCCAGCTTTCGCCGAAGCCGATGTCGCCTTCGGCCAGCACGCGCTGGAACACGCGTTCGTCATTGACTTCCAGCGTGGCGCGCTCGGCACCGTGGCCGAGCATGATGTTCTGCCCGTCGGGCAGGAGCAGGCGCAGGCTGCCGCCTTCCATGTTCTGCAGCAGCTTGATCGCGGTGCGTGTCGCCGGCGCCAGCGTGGCAGGCAGGGCGGCAGCGCGCTGCCTTGGCAAGGGGAGGGAATTCGAAACCAGGGTGTTCATCGGGTGGTCTCCTGCAGGGGGGGTTGCGGTCGGGAATGGAAGACGGCGCGTTTCAGCCAGAGCTGCACGGCCTGCCAGTGGATGCGCCAGACCACGGCCAGCGTCAGCAGCGGCTGGCGCAGGAGCGCGCGGCGCGCGGCGGTGGCGTCGAGGATTTGCGGCGCGCCTTGCAGCGAGGTGGCCAGCACGCGTTCGCCATCAAGCCAGTAATCGAGCTCGACGCGGCGGCGCTGGTTGCCGAGGTCGAAGCGGAAGCGGTATTCGCCGGCCACCGGGAAGAAGGGCGAGACATGGAAGATCTTGCGCGTCGTCAGCGTGTCGGCGGCAGTGATCGGGCGCTGGTCGGCATGGGCGACGAGGTAGTTGTGATGATCGCCAAAGGTGTTGCGGACTTCCGCCAGCACCGCGCGCAAGGCGCCGTTGCGGTCATGGCAGAACCAGAAGCTGACCGGATTGAAGACGAAGCCGAACAGGCGCGGAAAGGCCTGCAGCACGACTTCGCCGTCGGCCGTGTCTATGCCTTCGGCGGCCAGCAAAGCGCGGATCCAGGGTTCCGGCGGCGAACCGTCGCGCGCGCCGTGGTCGCGAAAGCGCAGCGAGAGCGGGCGGGCGCGTTCGATGCCGAACCAGCGGTTGCCGGCGTCCTGCAATTGAGACAGCGGCAGCGCGAGGAAGAACAGCGGATAGACGAAGCGATGCGCGGTCGGGCTTTGCCTTGCAGCAAAGCGCGCATGCATCACGGTGCCGGTACACAACTGGGGTGTCATGCTGCGCTTTTGAGCCCTGTCGTCGCGGCCTGCCAGGGCGCGCTGCAGCCGAGGCGATTGGCCACCGCCAGCGCCGAAGCCAGGCCGTCTTCGTGGAAACCGTAGCCGCCCCAGGCGCCGCAGAACCACAGGCGCTCGACGCCCTGTATGGCGTCGAGTTGCGCCTGGGCGCCGATCGCCGCCTGATCGAACAGCGGATGGTCGTAGTCCCAGTCGCCGATCACCTTCGCCGGGTCGGGCTCGATGTGCGGATTGAGAGTGACGACGACGGGTGTTTGCGTCGGCAGCGGCTGCAGGTGGTTGATCAGGTAGGAGACGCTGACCGGCTGTGCACCGCCGCGTTGTGCGCTTCCGCCTGGCGCGCCGGTCATGTAGTTCCACGCCGACCAGACGCGTTCGTCGCGCGGCAGCAGGTTGGCGTCGGTGTGCAGCACGGCGCGGTTGGGCTGGTAGCGGATGGCGCCGAGGATGCGCCGCTCGGCCGCGGTGGCAGCGCTGCCGAGCAGGGCCAGCGCCTGGTCGCTGTGGCAGGCCAGCACGACGTCGTCGAAGCGTTCGCAGTTGCCGCCGGGCAGGCCCAGCCAGACACCGTCGGCATCGCGCAGCACCGATTTCACCGGCGTTGCGAGGCGCACGTCGTCGAGTTCCGCAACGATGCGTTCTACATACCGGCGACCGCCACCCTTCACCGTCTGCCACTGCGGCCGGTCGACGATCTGGAGCAGGCCGTGGTTGCGGGCGAAGCGGACGAAGGTGGTCAGCGGGTAGTCGAGCATGGCCTGCGTCGGACAGGACCAGATCGCCGCGGCCATCGGCAGCAGGTACCAGTCGCGGAATTCGGCGCTGTAACGCTGTTTGACGAGGTAATCGCCCAGCGTCACTTCGGGCAGCGCGCCGGCCGTCTCGCGGTTGAAGCGCAGCGTGTCCTGCAGCATGCGCCAGAAGCCGGGGCGCGCCAGGTTGCGCTTCTGCGCGAACAGCGTAGCGAGGCTGGAGCCGGCCCATTCGAGCTCCGGGTCCGCCATGCTGACGGCGAAGGACAGGTCGCTGGCGACGGTATCGACCTTCAGTTCGCGGAACAGCGCGGTCAGGTGCGGATAGGTGCGATGTTGAAGACCAGGAAGCCGGTGTCCACCGGGAAGCG
>CAIZKA010000273.1 GCA_903933395.1 uncultured beta proteobacterium
CAGGGACTCGCCCTCGACGAAATTGAAGCTGACGTTGAGGTTGTGCGGCACGCGCTGCTCGATGTCGCCGTTGATGTAGGTTTCCTCGATGTCCATCAGGCCCTTGAGCAGGCGGTCGCGCAGCATGCGGATGCGCTCGTTCTCGGTGGCCATTTCCTCGCGCGCCAGGCGGAAGCACTCGCCCATGCCGATGATCTGGTGCGTCGCCAGCGTGCCCGAACGCATGCCGCGCTCGTGGCCGCCGCCGTGCATCTGCGCTTCGAGGCGGACGCGCGGCTTGCGGCGCACGTAGAGCGCGCCGATGCCCTTGGGGCCGTAGGTCTTGTGCGCGCAGAAGGACATCAGGTCGACCTTCAGTTTGGACAGGTCGATCGGCATCTTGCCGGTGGCCTGCGCGGCATCGACGTGGAACATCACGCCCTTCTCGCGGCAGATCTCGCCGATCTCGGCCAGCGGCTGGATTACGCCGATCTCGTTGTTCACCGCCATGACGGAAGCCACCACGGTATCGGGCCGCAGCGCCGCCTTGAACTGCTCGACGGTGATCAAACCGTTTTCCTGCGGCACCAGGTAGGTGGCTTCGAAGCCCTGGCGCTCGAGTTCCTTGACCGTATCCAGCACGGCCTTGTGTTCGGTGGACACCGTGATGATGTGCTTGCCCTTGGTCCCGGCGTAGAAATGCGCCGCGCCCTTGATGGCCAGATTGTTCGATTCGGTGGCGCCCGAGGTCCAGATGATTTCCTTGGAGTCGGCGCCGACCAGCGCTGCGACTTCCTCGCGCGCCTCTTCGACGGCCTTCTCGGCCTCCCAGCCATAAGAGTGGGAGCGCGAGGCCGGATTGCCGAAATGCTCGGTCAGCCAGGGAATCATCTTCGCCGCCACACGCGGATCGACCGGGGTGGTCGCAGAGTAATCGAGGTACACCGGCAGTTTCATTACCAATTTCTCCAGTTCAGCTAGTAAGGGCCGTGAGGCCCTTGAGTTGCAAAATTGTAGTATTCAATGCGGCCAGAAAATCACGGACCTGAACCGCGTTGTTGTCGATGCCAAAACTTGTCCGCACGGCGCCGCGCGCCAGCGAGGCTTGAACACCCATCGCCAGCAGCACCTGCGAAGGCTCCGGATTCGCGCTGGAACAGGCCGCTCCGGCCGCCACGGCAAAACCGGCGCGATCGAGCTTGCCTACCAGGGTCTCGCCGTCGATGCCGGGATAGGCGAAATAACTTGTGTTCGGCAGGCGTTCCGCGACCTGCCCGAAAATCGTCGCCCCCTGCGCCGCGAGGCCCGCTTCCAGTTCCGCACGCAAGGCCTCGAGCTGCCTCGCGCGGGCATCGAGCTGCGCTGTTGCCAATTCGGCAGCAAGGCCGAAACCGACAATTGACGCGACGTTCTCGGTGCCCGAGCGCAGTCCGCGTTCATGGCCGCCACCTGCGATCAGCGGCTGCAGTTCCACCCGCTTGTCCACCACCAGCGCGCCGGCCCCCTTCGGTCCGCCCAGCTTGTGCGCGGACAGCGTCAGGGCATGCACGCCGGCGGCGCTGAGCGCACGGAAATCCACGCGCCGTTTGCCGAAGGCCTGCACCGCATCGGTGTGAAACCACGCACGCGACGACTTGGCTTGCGCCGCCAGTGCAGCCAGTGCCGCCACATCCTGCACGGCACCCGTTTCGTTGTTGGCCAGCATGACCGAAATCAGCGCGGGTTTTTCGGCTAGCGCAGCCTGAAAGTCGGCGCCGGCGACACGGCAATTTTCATCGACCGCTATCTCGCGCAGCTTCCAGCCGGAACGCTGCAGTTGCTTTGCCGGTTCGCGCACGCAGGGATGCTCGATGGCGGATATCGCCACCGTGCCCGGCGCAAGGCAAGCCGCCGCACCCTTGATGAAAAGATTGTTGGCTTCCGAGCCGCCGCTGGTAAACACCACTTCGGTCGGATGGGCTCCGACCGCAAAGGCCACGCGCTGCCGCGCCTCGTCGATCGCGCGCCGCGCCGCACGGCCGTATTCGTGGCGGCTGGAGGCATTGCCGTGCTGCTCGCGCAGGTAGGGCAGCATGCCTTCCAGAACGCGCGGATCCAGCGGCGTGGTGGCGTTGTGGTCGAAGTAGACGGGAGCGAACATGGTGAAAGTCATGCCTTGCCGTGAATAGATCCGAGGCACCCCGTCACGACCGAGCGAAGCGAACTAACAGTCACCCCCGCCCGGGCGGGGGCTGGGGGGTGGGGGCGTCCAATTTGCTTTTTCATGGTTTATCAGGCGGCGAGTTGCTCGCTCGGACGACGCACACGGCGGAGCGGACGTTCGTCGTGCAGCACGTTGGCGGTACCAGCCCGCTCTCGTTGCTGGGCCACGAGTTCGGCCAGGCTGACCGAATTGAGGTACTCGAACATTTTTTCGTTGAGACTGGTCCACAATTCGTGCGTCATGCAGGGACGCAGGTCTTCCGCGCAATTGCCCTTGCCGCCGCAATTCGTCGCATCCAGCGACTCGTCGACCGCATGGATGATGTCGGAAACCGACACTGCCTCCAGCGGCTTGGCCAGATTGTAGCCACCGCCCGGGCCGCGCACGCTGGAAACCAGGTTGCGGCGGCGCAGCTTGCCGAACAGCTGTTCAAGATAGGAAAGGGAAATCTTCTGGCGCTCACTGATGCCGGCCAGGGTAACCGGGCCCGCATGCTGGCGCAGGGCAAGGTCGATCATCGCGGTTACGGCAAAACGTCCTTTGGTCGTCAGTCTCATGAGAATTCTCCGTCGGGTTGTTACGTTCGGGGAAACGCTTCAGGACAATACCTGAGCATTTCCATCAACTATATGGTATCCCGAGCGTTTTAGTCAACTATCTTTGAAAGATAGTTGGGGTCGAATTTGTCGGCAGTCGCGACATCGTCATCGAGGGATACCCCGCAACGTTCCATGGTCTTCAGCAGCGCCTCGATGCGACGGTCGGTTTCCACCGCGTGATCAAGCAGGCCGTGAATCGCCTGTGCCAATGGATCGTCCTCGGCACGGGTCACCGCATAGGCCGAGAAACCCATCTGGCCGGCCTTGACCTCGCGGTCGATCTCGCTGCGGTCTTCAATGATGCGCGCCGGAATGCCGACCGCGGTCGCCCCCGAAGGGACATCGCGCACCACCACCGCGTTCGATCCGACCTTGGCGCCCGGACCCAGCGTGACTGGCCCGAGCACCTTGGCGCCGGCGCCGATCACGACGCCGCGCTGCAGGGTCGGGTGCCGCTTGCCCTTGCTCCACGAGGTACCGCCGAGCGTCACGCCGTGATACAGCGTGCATTCATCCTCGATCACCGCCGTCTCGCCGATGACCACACCCATGCCGTGGTCGATGAATACGCGGCGACCGATGGTCGCGCCGGGATGGATCTCGATGCCCGTGATCCAGCGCGTGAAATGCGAAAGGAAGCGTGCCAGCCAGCGCACCCGGGCACCCCACAGCCAGTGCGAAACCCGGTGCAGCGTCAGGGCATGAAAGCCCGGATAGCAGGTCACCACCTCCCAGGTGGAGCGGGCGGCGGGATCGCGTTCAAAAACGCAGGCTATATCTTCACGCAGATGAGAGAACATGGACCGGTCTATTAGTATTTCAGGAAATGGTAGAAATCCCCGGCGCCGGGGTCAAGTTTTATTTGCATTTCGGGCCGGATGAGCCTTTTTCCAGTGCCGCAAACAGTCCGCGCAGAATATCGACCTCTTTCTTTTCGGGTGCGGCACGCGAAAACATACGCCGCAGACGCGGAATCAGGCGCTTGGGACTGGCGGGATCGAGGAACTCGCTGGACAGCGCGGCGCGCTCGATATGCGCGATCAAGCCCTCCACTTCGTCATGGCTGGCAAGCTCTCCGGCACCCGAAATGGCGGGCGGCAGGCCGGGATCGAGCGCCGCCAGGCGCAGTTCGTAGCACATCACCTGCACGGCCGCCGCAAGGTTGAGCGAGCTGAATTCCGGGTTCACCGGGATCATCGCCCAGCGCCGGCACATCGCCAGTTCATCGTTGGACAGGCCCGAGGTCTCGTTGCCGAAGACCAGCGCGACGTCTGCGGTGGCGGCCGTGGTGACCAGTTCCGCTGCACCGTCGCGAGCCCACAAGGCCGGCACCGCCAGTTCCCGGCGGCGCGCCGTCATCGCCATGGCCAGTACCGTGCCGCTCAATGCCTCCGCCAGCGAAGCCACCACCTCGGCCTGCACCAGCAGGTCGGTGGCAC
>CAIZKA010000274.1 GCA_903933395.1 uncultured beta proteobacterium
CGCCGGCGTGCGCTACCGCGCCTGGAACCCGCCCTCCGGCCTGCACCCGACCATAGGCGTGCAGGCGCCGCTGGTGTTCGACCTGGTCGACAGCTGGAGCGGGCGCTCGATCGGCGGCTGCACCTACCACGTCGCCCATCCCGGCGGCCGCAGCGAAGACAGCTTCCCGGTCAATGCCAACGCGGCCGAATCGCGCCGCGTCGCGCGCTTCTGGAACCACGGCCACACGCCGGGCCCCATGCACGTGCGGCGCGAAGGCCGCAACCCGGATTACCCGCTGACGCTCGACCTGCGCCGCGCGCCCGAAGCCTGGATGGAGGGCGCGCCGTCGATAGCCACCGAGCAGGGGCAGGCGCAGCAGTAGCGCAGGCAAGAGTCGGCGCCGGGCGTAGCAGGGGTTTCGCGGAGCACTGCTCCGCGCCTGCGAAGCCGGACGGCTGTGCAAAGCCGTCAGTGGAAGGACGGCGCGCCAGACTCGCCTTAGAGCTTGGTCGGATCGAAGCCGGTTTCCTTGTAGATCTGCTGCAGCAAATCCTTGCCGACGCGGTCGGCCATCTTGACGTGCACCGGTGCCATGGCCTTCTTGAAGGCCAGCTTCTCTTCCTTGGTCGGCACGTAGATCGCCGTCTTGCCGCTCTTCCTGACGCCTTCGAGGGCAGCATCGTTTTCCTCCTTGGCGATCTGGTTGGCGTATACCGTGGCGTCCTTCATGGCCAGTTCGAGCTGGGCGCGCAGTTCGGGCGGCAGGCCGTCCCAGAACTTCTTGTTCACGACCACCGCGTAACCGAGGTAGTTGTGGTCGGTGATGGTCATGTGCTTCTGCACTTCGTGCATCTTCTGCGTGTAGAGATTCGAGTGCGGGTTGTCCGTGCCATCCACCACGCCCGTCTGCAGCGCCTGGTACACCTCGGAGAAGGCCATCACCTGCGGCAGCGCACCCAGCGTGCGGAACTCCTCCTCGAGCACCTTGGACGACTGGATGCGCATTTTCTTGCCCTTGAGGTCGGCCGGGGTCTTGATCGGGGTATTGGCGGAGAAGGACTTGAAGCCATTGTCCCAAAAGGCCAGCCCCTTGATTCCCTTGGGCTCCAGCTTGAGCAGCAGGGAGGCGCCGATCGGTCCCTGAGTAACCTTGTGCAGTTCGGCGTAGTCGTCGAAGATGTAGGGGAAGTCGAAGACCTCGAACTCCTTGACGCCGAGCGGACCGAACTTGGACAGCGAGGGCGCCAGCATCTGTACGGCGCCCATTTGCAGGGCTTCGAGTTCTTCCTTGTCCTTGTAAAGGGAGCTGTTGGCATAGACCTCGACCTTGGCACGTCCCTTGGTCAGCTCGTTCGCCCGCTTGGCGAAGAACTCGGAAGCCTTGCCCTTGGGCGTATCGGCCGCCACGACGTGGCTGAACTTGATCACGACCGGCTCCTGGGCCGATGCGATCAGCGAAAAAGCCGCGGTGACAAGGCCGGCGACCAGTGTATGAATTTTCATTTTTTCCTCCTGGAAGATGTTGTAGACGCAACACTACCACTACGCGCGCCTCGCTGTGGAACCTCCCCCCGGAACAATCCGGCTGCGGCAGTACAATCGCGCCGACACAGGAGACAGCGCATGAGCCCCCGCATCCCCGCCCGCTGGTATTTCGACATCATCTCGCCCTATGCCTACCTTCATCTCAGGCGCTTCGCCGAATTGAACCCCGCCCTCGAGGTCGAGCCGGTGCCGGTGCTCTTCGCCGGCCTGCTCAAGCACTGGGACAACAAGGGGCCGGCGGAACTGGCGCCGAAGCGCCTGCACACCTATCGCAGTTGCGTCTGGGCCGCGTCGCAACTGGGCATACCCTTCCGCCTGCCGCCGAACCATCCGTTCAACTCCCTGCACGCTCAACGCCTGCTGACCGGACTCGGCGCGCCGCGCGAAGCCGTGGAGGCCGCCTACGATTTCGTCTGGCGCGAGGGGCGCGACGTCCCGGCGGAATGGCCCCTGTTCTGCGAAAGGCTCGGCATCGGCCTTGATGCCGCCGCCGCATTGATCGCCGATCCGGCCGTGAAGCAGAAGCTGGCGGACAACGCCTCACAGGCGGCGGCGCAGGGCGTGTTCGGGGTACCGACGCTGACGTTTCGCGGCCAGTCCTTCTGGGGCAGCGACAGCAATGCCTGGGCCAATGCCTTCATCGACGACCCGCAGCTGTTCGACTCGGGCGAAATGAAACGCGCCGCCGAGATCGGCATCGGCGCCGCACGCAAGGAAGCACGCTGAAGTTCCCTGCCGTAGCAGGGGTTAAGCGCGGATTAAGCAGCCGGGCGCAAAGTCAACCCATCCCCACTGCCATGAAGGAGCTTTTGATGCTGCGCACCGAAACCCCGTTTCTCCCCACCATGCTCGCCGTGGTACTTTCGACCTTCCTGCTTGTCATGAGCACGGCGTTCCTGGTCGTTCCCTATGCCATGGGCGGGCATCCCGGCGAGCCCCGCGTCGTCGCATCGCAAAGCGGGCAATTCCATCCCACCTGAGCCGCGACCCCGATGCAGGCACCCTCCCTGACCCGCTACGCCTGGCTCTCGATCGCGGCGGCGCTTGCCACCATCCTGCTCAAGGGCGTGGCGTGGCGGATGACCGGCTCGGTCGGACTGCTGTCCGACGCCATCGAATCCTTCGTCAACCTCGCCGGGGCGATCATGGCCCTGGGGATGCTGACGCTGGCGGCGCAGCCGGCCGACGACGACCACGCCCACGGGCACGGCAAGGCGGAATACTTCTCCAGCGCCTTCGAGGGCTTCCTGATCCTGCTGGCGGCGCTCAGCATCGGCTATACGGCGATCGAACGCCTGATGCATCCGCAGCCGCTGGAAGCGGTGGCCGCCGGCCTGCTGGTTTCGGTGGTGGCTTCGATCATCAACTTCGCCACGGCCCGCACCTTGATGCGCGTCGGCCGCACGCACAACTCGATCACCCTGGAAGCCGACGCGCATCACCTGATGACCGACGTGTGGACTTCGGCGGGGGTGATCGCCGGCGTCGGTTTGGTCTGGCTGACCGGCTGGCTCTGGCTGGATCCGGCCATTGCCCTGCTGGTGGCGGTGAACATCGTCTGGACCGGATGGCAGCTGATGCAGCGGTCCGCCGCCGGATTGATGGATGTCTCGCTGCCTGCGGAACAATTGGCGCAAGTCGAGGCCTTGCTGACGGGATATCGCGAACAGGGACTTGAGTTTCACGCCCTGCGCACGCGACAGGCCGGCAGTCGTGTATTCGTCACGCTGCATGTGCTGGTGCCGGGAAGCTGGACCGTACAGCACGGTCACGACTGGTCGGAACGCATCGAGGCGGATATCCGCAACGCATTGCCGCATGCCCATGTCACGACCCACCTGGAACCCATCGAAGATCCCGTTTCCATGGTTGACCAGGAACTCGACCGGTCCCCCTGATACGCCCGGTTACCTCGTTTGGCGGCGGAACCGGCGCAGCGAAGGATTCAGGCTTGCGCCTGCCTCACGGACCGGATCACCCCAGGATTTCCGTGATGTGCTCACGCTCGAGCAGTTCAGCCTTGACCTGCTCCATCTCCGGTCCCAGCGCATCGCGCGCCGAGACCATGCCGACAAGCTGACCGTCCTCCACCACGGGGACATGGCGAAAACCCCGCTCGTACATGATGTGCAGGGCTTGGCCGAAGGGCAGATCCGCTTCGATCGTGGCCGGGTTCACCGTCATGACATCTGCCAGGGTGGTGCGCCTGGGATCCTTGCCGGCGGCAAGGACGCGGTAGAGCGCATCGCGCTCGGTGAAAATGCCGACCAGGCGCGGACCATTCACCACCATGATGGCGCCGACCTTGGCGTCGCGCATGGCGGTGGCCGCTTCGCTCACCGACAAGGTGGCTGCCGCGGTGAGGATGCGCTGGTTTTTTACGAGCTGGCGTGCGGGTCTGTTGGGCATGGTGCTTCTCCTTTTATGTCGGGGTCGAAACAGGAAGTTGCGTTGGGCTCAGTGCGACCCCTTTCGAGGGCTGCTAGCGGACCAGGCGTTTGGATTCAACCGTCCAGTCCCAATAGAGCGAGGGGCGTGCCATACCGGTCGCGGCGGCAGGCCAAATGGCTGCAATCTACCGCTGCTGCGGACTTACGCGTCAATCTCCCATGCCCGGCAGATCTATTGGAGAAATCCGGCATGCACCATCATGGCGTCTCTCTCCTGTTGCGCCGCACTCTGTTAGTGCGTCACATTGTGCGGCGCAAGCGCAGTCGCCGCCGCGAGGTGCGACTATTTCTTTTTGCGTGCGGCGGTCTTGCGCGGCTTAGGGGCCTTGGCAGCTTCCACGGCGGGTGCCGGCGGCGCGTCGCCGATAACCCCTTTGAGCGGGCAGATTTTAAACACCGGGCATTTCTTGCAGCCGGCAACGATGGCGATCGGGCAAATGGTCATTTTGATTCCAGTGAATGGGGCGGAAGGTCCCGCAGTATGAGGGCCGGCAACGACGCAGAGTAGTCTGATTCGCCTAATGCCTTGCCGGCGTCCTGCCGATTGCCCCCGGCGACGGCGTCAGCGCTGTGCCAGGGATATGCTGTCGGCGTGCCGCGGCGCCTGCACCATCACCTGCGTCGCACGCCGCCAAAGGCTGGGCCACATTTCGTCCGGCGGATCCTTGAACAAGACATCGGCATCGACCGGCAACAGGAACCAGTCGCCACGATTGATCTCATGCTCCAGCTGGCCGGGTGCCCAGCTGGCGAAGCCTCGGAACACCCGCAGCCGGGACGCGGGTGTCGAGGCCTCGAGCAGGCGCTGGAGGCTATCGATGTTGCTGCTGAGAAAGAGGCGTTCTGCCAGCACGATCGATGCCGCCGGCGCGATCTCGCTGCGCACCATGAATACGATATCCCCCGGGGCCACCGGGCCGCCGTAATGCAGGCGATGCTGCGCCGCCTGCTTGAGCTCGGGAAACGCGCGGTCGAGGGGCACATCGAGGACGCGATTGACGATGACGCCGACAGTCGAGCGGCTGCGGCCATGCCGGGTGACCAATACCACCGACTGGCGGAAGCGCGGATCGGCCATGCCCTCGGCGGCAACCAGCAACACGGAGCGGCCGTCCGCCACCTCTGCCGCAAACAGCGGCAGCGGCTGTACGCAGCCGCAAAGGGCGATCAGGAGGGCGAAGCACAGCCGACGCATGGGCAAAGTATAGCCCGCGCCCCGGATGCGGCAATCCGCCCGGTGACGGGCTACGCCGCCGGGCTGACTCCAGGGCATATTTGCAGCACGGCACGATCCACGGATCAAAAACCATTATGATGTGTCAACTACTCCGGGAAAAAATCCTGCCTTTTTTCATGAAAATCATTAATATCCCATTCCCGGCACAGATTTACCTGCACCCAACGCATCGACCTGAAGGTATGTTTCTCGTGTCTGTACCGGAATAGAAGAGGAGTTCGACCAAGTGATCGATTCCCTGAGGAGATACAGTTGAGCGTAGCCACGGCCCTTGCCGGCAAACACCTTGACCGAGTACACGCCATTATCGCCGGGACGGGGAAGTGTCCCTCGCCTCCCGCCGACGACCGCGTCGCACGCTCCTGGCTGCGTTGCGCGAAGGAATACGGGCTGTCGCCGCTCGGCACCTACCAGGTCGATATCGTCGCCCGGGAACAACTGCTGCAGCGACAACAGAAGCTCGCCGAAATCCTGACGACGGCACGCGTGGAAATGTCGAATCTCTACCAGCAGCTCGCCGGCTCCGGTTTCGCCGTACTGCTAGCCGATGCAGAAGGGGTCGTCCTTGACTGCATCGGGGACGCGGCATTTACCGACAAGGGATTGAAAACCGGGCTCATGGCAGGTGCCGTCTGGACGGAAAACCAGCAAGGCACCAACGGCATGGGAACCTGCCTGATTGAAAAGCGGCCGCTGGTCGTGCATCAGCTGGATCATTTCCTTTTCCGGAATACCGGCATCACCTGCTCGGCGGCCCCTATATTCGATCCCAAAGGCGAGATAGTCGCGGTTCTCGATGCGTCGAGCGATTCGCGCCTCGCGCAGCAACACACGCTCGCCCTCGTCAACATGTCGGCGCAGACGATCGAGAACAGGATATTTCTCAACTGCTATAAAAACGAATTTATCGTCCGCTTTCACAGTCGACCGGAATTCGTCGGTACCCTGGGCGAGGGGCAGATTGCGATCGGGCGCGACGGGCAAGTCATTGCCGCAAACCGCAGCGCGCTCTTCCAGCTCGGCTTCCAGGCGAACCATGAACTTGTCGGACTCGGAATCAACCGGGTATTTAATCTCTCCCTCGGGGCGCTGATCGATCAAAGCGCCCGCAATTGGACGACCCCGTTGCCTCTGTTCGAGGCCCGTCACGGGAATCGTTTTTTTGCCGTCACACAACAGCCGGAAAACATGGTCACGGCAAGCGTTGCGAGTCCCGTACGACGTTCCCGGCCAACCGCCAGCGCGTGGAAAAACTCCACGTCCGTCCGGCTCGATGATCTCGCGCTGAGTGATTCACGCATAATCGAAAGTGTTCGCAAGGCCAAGCGGGTTCTCGGTTCAGACATTTCAATCCTGATTCTCGGCGAGACGGGAACCGGCAAGGAATTGTTCGCCAAGGCGATCCACAACTCGAGCGAGGGCGGGGAAGACAAACCCTTCGTGGCCGTCAACTGCGCATCACTGCCGGAAACGCTTATTGAAAGCGAACTTTTCGGCTACAAGTCGGGGGCCTTTACCGGCGCGAGCCGCGAGGGGCGCCGCGGCAGGATTCTGCAGGCGAACGGAGGAACGCTGTTCCTTGATGAGATCGGTGACATGCCCCTGCAGTTGCAGGCACGCCTACTGCGCGTTCTCGAGGAGCGGGAAGTGTCGCCACTTGGTTCCGAAAACGCCGTCAAGGTCGAATTCCGCCTGATTTGCGCAACTCATCGGGATTTGCTGGAACTGATCGACAAAGGCCAGTTTCGCGAGGATCTCTACTATCGGGTGCAGGGAATCTCGCTGTTGCTTCCGGCGCTCCGCGACCGGACCGACAAGCGTGCCCTCATTCGCAGCATCCTGGCGTCCGAGGCCCAGTTCTCGGCAGTGCCGGAGTTCGAAGAAGAAGCGCTCGCTGTAATGGAAAGCTACGAATGGCCGGGAAATATCCGGCAACTGCGAAACGCCCTCCGCGCCGCATTGGCCTTGTATGACGGCAACCTGATCCGGACCCGGGACCTGCCCCGGGAAATATGCAAAAGCGTGGTGAGGCCGGTGAAGACCGAAGAACTCGCTACCGAGCCCTCCGAAGATCAGCCGGCGCTGAACCCGTTGCAACTGGCGGAAAGGCAGGCCCTGATTCAGGGACTGGAGCGACTCCGCTGGAAGGTGACCAGCCTTGCGCGGGAGTTGGACATCAGTCGCAACACGCTGTACCGGAAGATGCGAAGGCTGGGCATAAAGGATCTCGCCCGCTAGCGCTGCCCCGTCGCCAATGGCGGCAGAATAGCCGGGCCGCGCTTTCCCCATACATCCGGAGCCGAATTTGTCGAACGCCAACCGCTTCAGGACCCTTGTCGAGCCCTGGGACCTGCACTTCAACTCCGCCCACTTCATCACCTTCGGCGAGTTCTGCGAAAACCTGCATGGTCACAATTTCCACGCGCGGGTTACCGTTTCCGGCAGCAATGGCGCCGACGGCTATGTCATCGATTTCACGATGCTCAACCGGCTGGCGGCGGACGTTTGCCGGACTTTGCATGACCGCGTCATCCTGCCCGGAACAAGTCCGGTCGTACGCATTGCACCGGAAGGCGAAATGCTGCGCATCGAAAGTTTCGGCAAGGTATTTGTCCTGCCCCAGCAGAACTGCATTATCCTTCCGGTCATGAACGTCACGGCGGAAATGCTGGCGTGGCATATCAGCGAGGAGCTCGTCAAGGGCCTTGCGGCAAACGTTGCGCTGGATACCATCGACGAGATCGAGGTTGCCGTGGAGGAAGCCGACCGCCAATGGGGGGTTTTCCGGCGGGAGATTCGCTAGTCGGGCACAACCGGCTTTCCTGGCGTTTTGGCCGGCCAAGGCGCCGGATTGGAGAATTCTGTTGGTCATAGCATGTTGCAACCGTTGCCGGTCGAAGACCGCTCACAGTCAGTAGGCGCGATGGACAATCCCAAGGAAAAAAAGCTCGCCTGGGCGATTTCGGGTTCCGGTCATTACCTGCGGGAATGCCTTGAAATCATCCGCGGCCTGGAGCAGGTCGATCTGTTTCTTTCTGCCGCAGCGGCAGAGGTTCTGCGCATGTACGGCCATGACCTGGCCGCACTGAGGTCCCAATTGCGCGTCTATAGCGACACGACCGCCAGTTCGGTGCCGGTGGAGTTCCTCTACCAGGGCAATTACCACACCATGGTGATCGCTCCCGCAACATCAAATACCGTTGCCAAGATGGTCTGGGGAATCTCCGACACCCTCGTCACCAACATGTACGCGCAGGCCGGCAAGTGTCGGGTGAAGTCGATTGTTTTCGCCTGCGACAATGAGCCGGAAATCGAGTCGGAGGCGCCCGTGGGAATGGTCAAGGTCTATCCGCGCCGGATCGATCTCGAGAACGTCGAGCGCCTGAAGGAGTTCGAGGCAACCACTGTCGTGGCCGACATGAATGCCCTGAGGCAGGCGCTAAAGGATAGACTGGATTGGCTGAGCACCTCCTCTTCCTGACGGGCAAGCTGGCCGAGCCGAGCCTGCGGAAGGTGCTTCAAGCGATGCAGCCGACCGGGTTCTCGTATGACGTCTGCCAGTTGGGAATCAGCGTTGCCGGACTGATGACCGCGGACATGATCCGGCGCCGACTTGTCGATATCCATGGTGCATCGCGGATCATCATACCGGGCCGGGCCCGCGGCGACCTCGATGCACTTTGCGACCACTACGGCGTGCCGGTGGTCCGGGGGCCCGACGAACTGAAGGACCTGCCGCAATTTTTCGGTCGTGCCGGGACGGAGACCGATCTGTCCCGCTACGACATTCGCATTTTCGCGGAGATTGTCGAGGCGCCGACCCTGGCGATAGACGGCCTGCTCACGCGGGCCGCCTACTACCGTGCCTGCGGCGCCGATGTGATCGATCTGGGAGGGCTGCCGCAGACCCCGTTTCCGCACCTCGAGGATGCTGTTTGCGCCCTGGTCGAAGCCGGTTACCAGGTCAGCATCGATTCGCATGACACCGATGAGCTGCTGCGCGGCGGCCGCGCCGGAGCGCATTACCTGCTCAGCCTCAAGGAGGAGACCCTCTGGGTGGCGGACGAAGTGGCGTCGGTGCCGGTCGTCATTCCTTCCGAACCCGGAGACATCGACTCCCTCGTGCGCTCGGTTCGGGCGCTGCAGGCCCGCGGCCGGACGTGCATAGCCGATTCGATTCTCGATCCCATCCATTTCGGATTCACCGACGCGATCGTCCGTTACCGGGAATTGCGCAGCATGCTGCCGGACACCGAAATAATGATGGGCATCGGCAACCTCACCGAGCTCACCGACGCGGATACCGCGGGCATGAACGCCCTGCTGTTCGGCATTGCATCGGAACTCGGGATAAACAACATCCTGGCCACCGAAGTCAGTCCGCATGCGCGATCTGCGGTGCGCGAGGCGGATTTCGCCAGGCGGATGATGTTTGCCGCCCGCGCCGACAGCGCGCTGCCCCGCGACATTGGCGACCGGCTGATGGCCTTGCATGAGCGCCGCCCATTTCCCTACGCCGCCGCGGAAATAGCCGAGTTCGCCGCGGCGGTAAAGGATCCGAGTTTTCGCATCCAGGTCAGCGCCGCCGGCATACACGTCTACAACCGTGACGGGATGCTGCTCGGCACCGACCCTTTCGAGTTCTATCCCGACCTGAAGGTGGAACAGGATGGCAGCCATGCGTTTTACCTTGGCGTGGAACTGGGACGCGCCGAAATTGCCTGGCAACTGGGCAAGCGCTACACCCAGGATCAGCCGCTGGCCTGGGGCTGCGCCGTTGCCGGCGGGACGGATGACCGCACCCGATGCGGGCCCGATAGCGGGCTGTCGCTCGGGATGAACACGCCGGCGGGTGGCGAGCGATGAAAACTGCGCAACGGATTTACGAGGCCATCGCGACGACCCGGCGCGCCGACGGCGGCATCCACGCCGTTCCGCTCGGCTTTCGCCATGAGGGCGACGCGGTCGTGCTCTCGCCGTTCCGGCCGTCGACGACCCTGGACAACGTGCTGCGTGACGGACACGCGGTTTTGAATCTTACCGATGACGTGCGCATTTTCGCCGGCTGCCTGACCGGAAGGCATGACTGGCCGACCGTGGATGCGCGCGAGATTCCGGGCCGCCGGCTTGCCGGCGCCCTTGCGCACATGGAATTGCGCCTGGATCGGGTAGAGGATGACCCGGTCCGGCCGCGCCTCTTTTGCCGGCAGGTGCATGCGGAAACCCATGCCCCCTTCCGCGGCTTCAATCGTGCCCAGGCCGCCGTGATCGAGGTCTGCATACTTGCAAGCCGGCTGGGTATGATTTCCGAGAAAAAGATCCGCAGCGCGGTCGCCTATCTGTCGATTGCCATCGACAAGACCGCCGGCCCCGAGGAACTTGAGGCATGGCGCTGGGTAGTCGCGCGGATCGAAGACCATTATCGCCGCAAGGCACCCGACGAGCCTGCATGAAAACGCTGAGGCCAGATGAAATGACGACCGGCATGCTCGCCAGCGTGACAACCTGCGCCGAAGCGATGATTGCGCTCGAGGGCGGTGCGGACATCATCGACCTCAAGAACCCCGCGCTTGGAGCGCTCGGAGCGCTGGATGACATTACGATCCGGACCTCGGTTGCGGCGGTCGCCGGCCGCGTTCCGGTCAGCGCCACCGTGGGTGACCTGGTCGAGATGGAAGCCGGCCAGATTAGCCGGGCCGTCGGGCACATGGCGGAGAACGGCGTCGACTATGTGAAGGTCGGCTTCTTTCCGGGCCCGACGTCGGCCGCCTGCCTTAATGCACTGTCGGCGCACGCTGGCAGGGGCATCCGGCTGGTTGCGGTACTGTTCGGCGACCTCGGTTACGAAAGTTTCCACGTTCCGGATTTCGCTGCGGCAGGGTTTGCCGGCATCATGCTCGATACGGCGATCAAGGGCGGCGGCTCGATCCGAAGCCGGATTGCGGATAGTCGGCTGGCGGAATTTGTCGCCGAGGCGCAAGGCAGCGGATTGCTGGCGGGACTGGCCGGGTCGCTTGCCATTACCGATATCGCGCCGCTGATCGCGCTGCGTCCGGACTATCTCGGTTTTCGAGGTGCCTTGTGCGCAGGAGGCATTCGTACCGGCGGGCTGGACGCGGCGGCCTTCGCGCGTGTCCGTTCAGCCATCCGCGACAGCGGCCATCAACGCTCTGCCGCGAGCCGGCCGACATGGGCCGCCACCGCACTGGCTAGCCCCTCGAAATTGTAGCCGCCTTCGAGTACGGAGATCAGTCGTCCGCCGGCGTGCCGGTCGGCAATTCCGCGAACCAGGTCGGTAAGGTCCGCAAAATCCGCATCGCTCAGGGCAAGGCCGCCCAGGGGATCGCCGGCGCGGGAATCGAATCCGGCCGATATCAACACCAGTTCAGGCCGGAAACGCTCGGCGGCGGGAATGAGCGTGTCGCGGAATGCACCCAGGATTTCGGTGCGTCCCGCTCCCCTGGCGAAGGGCCGGTTGATGATGAGGCCGAGCGCCTTGCCTTCCCCCTGCTCGCTTGCGGCTCCGGTGTGCGGATACCAGTTCTCCAGGTGGGTATCGAAGAAAAGGACCGATCCGTCTTTCCAGAAGATGTCCTGCGTGCCATTGCCGTGGTGTACGTCCCAGTCCACAATCAGCACACGACTGATCCCGTACTTGCGCTGCGCATGGCGTGCGCCGAGGGCCACATTGTTGAAGATGCAGAACCCCATTCCCTTGTCGCGCGACGCATGGTGCCCGGGCGGCCGGACGGCACAGAAGGCAGTCCTTGCATCGCCCGTCAGCACGGCGTCGACGGCGGTCATTACCGTTCCGGCCGCAGCTAGGGCGGCAGCCAGTGAGCCGGGGGAGATTTGCGTATCCCCCGTCGACAGAGTCGGCGCTCCGTTGCGGATTTCCCTCCTGACCAGGTCGATATATTCCTGCGAATGGCATGACAGAAGGTCAGCTGGAGTTGCCGGCCGCGGTACGGTGAATCCACCTTTCCCTGCCAGGCGATCGGCCAGTGCCGATTGAATCGCGATTAACCTTTCGGGGCGTTCCGGGTGGTCAGTACCCGCCAGATGCAGCAGGCAGTCGGGATGCAGGAAGACGCGGTTTGCGGCGATACCCTTCCTGGGTACGGGGCGCAACGACGGCAGAACGCCGGGCTGCGCTGAAACGATCGGCGGGAATGAACAAACGGCGGCCAGCACCATCGCCTGCTGCAGGAATGTCCGCCGCTCGAACGGTGGCCCCGTGACCGTGCGCCCGGACCGGGGAAGCGGAAATTCCCCGCCGGTCACTTTCCTACCCGCGCTGCCCGGTCGGCGACATGCGTGAGGTCGAGCGATGCGGCCGCTTGGCCGCGCGCGCGCGAATGGCAGGCGGGGCAACCGCCGGCTCCGGCCGCCGGGTGTGAATCAGGCTTCCGCCACGCATGCCCGTGACCAGCATCCGCTCCATCATTCCATGCTCCAGCTTGCCAAACAGCCTTGACTCGTATTGCGCTTCCCTGGTCATGGCCGGAAACAAAGGGTCGACAACCCCGCGTGCACAAAGGTCGTGAGCCGTCAGAACCTCCCCGGTCGGCTCGAGCGGCTTGACCAGGACAAGCATTTCGGCCCCCATCTTTTCGGCCAGCCAGGCCGCCAGGCTATCCGACGTGATCTCCCAGCTTTCCGGTATTTCCGGATTCTCAAATGTCATGACCCCGGGCAGCCAGACCGGGACGGCCGCCTCCCGCAGCAATCGCTGCATTTCAATTTGCGAACTTGCGCGCCTGAGATCCGGGCGAATTCCGGTCATCATCAATCCGTACTGTTCCATGGCCAGGATCGCCATGCGATGGGCGACCTTGTTGTCAAATCCCCAGAGATCCTGCGCCCGGCGGACCTGGTTGGCGAAAGGACCACCCCCGGGAACGATGACCACCCGCCCGCCGCCAAAGCTCGCCAGGACACCCAGCCAGGACTGAAGTTCGGCGCTGTCCATGAGACTTCCACCCAGTTTCACGACCCACATGAGATGCTCCCGTTTGGTGTCCGGAAAACTGCGCCGGAATTGCTTTGTGCGGATGAATCTGCCGCTTGCCTGGACTGGTGTCCGGTTCTCGCCAGCCCGGCAACGGCAATTGCCGGCGCACAACTTGCCAGCCAATGTTCGGTCGCGGGTGCGAAATCGATGTAGTGCGAAAAATCGACATAAGGTCGCTTGAGCCGTTCGGCCAGTTCCAGCACCAGGAAGCGGCCGACACCCGCACCTATCAACGGGGCGCCTTCGTCCAGGGTTTCGCGCGAAAGTACCCGGGCAATGGCGTCGGCAATCCGTCGCAACTGGCGCTCGGCGACGTATTCGGCGCAGCGGCGCCACGCGCCGGGGGATGCGGATTCCATATCGCGGCCCAGCATGCGTGCAAAGCGACGGGCGCTGTCAACGACGCTTTTGCCCCCGTTGTCGGCTGCGGGCAACTGGTCGGCATCGACAGGCAGCCGTTGGCAAAGACGATAAACATCTGCCATCACGGCAAAATGCTCGGCCATCGGCACGACCCATTCGCCATCGAACGGCAGTCGATCGGCAACCGCCATGACCGGCGTGCGCACGATGCCGGTGTATACCAGTTCCTGGCATGCCAGTCTTTCGTGATCGTTGCGGCCCAGGGCCTGAATGCCTCCGCGCACCGGGATGATGTCGGTCGTCGTGCTGCCGATATCGACAATCAGCGCCTGGGGAACGAGCGGGGCAATGAACGCGGCGGTTGCCATCCAGTTTGCCGAAGCGATCTGCTCGACAAGACCCTCGCTGTCTGCCGGGGATACAAAACCGGCGCCGCCTGCATAGACGCTGACGCGCCCGGCGGGTAGCCGGCTGGCAATGGCATTCAACAATTGGTGCACACCGTCGGCACGGCTGGAAAAGAGGTCGACAAGTTCGCCGGTCATCGTTATCGCGTGGCATGCCCCGCGGTCCGGCAGTTCGCCGAGCGCCTGCCCGAGCGCGTCGCGCAAGTGCGAAAGGCCCTGCCAAAGGGGACAGGGCAATTGCAGAACACGCTCGACCGTGCCATCGCCGTTGAGGTACGCAGCCTTCAGGTGCGCGCCGCCGATGTCCCAGCCGATGTAATCACTCGTCCGCATCGCCCGTCTCGATCTCGACCCGGGTGCCGACCGGCAAGGGCGGCAGGGACTTCATCCCGTCGGCGCGCATGGCAAGAATGCGCGCCGCTGTATTGATCCCGAGCGCCCGCGTCAGCCCGGCGTAGGACGTTGTCACGCGCGGGTTTATTTCGACCACAACCGGCCCGCCGGAAGTCTCGATCAGGTCTATTCCTACATAACCCCAAAGGCCGGGAATGGCTCCGGCAATTGCCGATGCCAATCCGCGGTAGGTCTGTCGTCCGACCGGATCGGCGTTGACGACCACGCCGCGGAATTCGAAGATCCCGCCGACGGGGCGCACACGCTGGGTGTTGCAGGAAATGATATCGACCGCCCCGGCCGCGCAAAGGATCGACAGGCTTAGTGCCTCGCCGGCGATATACGGTTGCACCACAAATCTGTTCGAGCCATTCCGGGACCACCATGCCGATGCCGCAGTGCGACTGAACAGCAGGGTTGCGACACAGCCCGCGCCGTCGTCGGGCTTGATGACCAGATCCTCGTATTGGTCCGGAACCTCCGCCGGAGTTCGATAGGTCGGAACAACGGCAATCCCCTGCCGCGCAAGGATGTCAGCAGTTGCCGACTTGCTTGCGCTGACTCGGATAGCCCCGGGAGTGCTGCCAATGACCACAGTTCCACAGGCATTCGCGAAACGACACACCCGCTCCAGAACGCCATCCGATTCCGGCGCCACCGGCCAGATCGCGTCTGCCTCGTTCAACCCCCGGCGCAGCACAACTTCGATGTCCTCCCCGGGGCCGACGCGCAGGGTACGCACGGGTTCCCGCATGGGGCCAAGCCGGCAGTCCCGCGTTACCACGATTTCCATGCCACCAAGAGTTATGAGATCATCGACCATGGCTTCGAGCATCAGGCTGCCTTCACTTAGCAGCGATGCCGGCAGCGCTTGATCGGCAAGACCACCGCCGGTGACATGTTCGTAGACAAATATCCTCTTGATGGCACCGCCGTGGTTTTCAGCCTGATTCCCGTTGTCGATATTCTTGGCGGCAAAGTCGTCCGCGCGCTGAGAGGCGATCGGGCCAGCTACCGGCCGATGGTTAGCAAGCTTTGTCCTGGCAGCGCGCCCGGAGACGTTGTCGCCGCGCTCCTCGACCTTTACCCGTTCGACCGCCTCTACCTTGCCGACCTCGATTCGATCCAGGCGCGTGGCGACAACCTTGCAACAATCGAAAGCCTCCATCGGCGTTTCTCCGGCGTCGAAATATGGGCCGACACCGGCATCGCCGATAGCGCCGCCCTCCTCGAATGGAAGGCACGCGGGCTCGGAGTGGCCGTAATCGGCAGCGAGAGCCTGTCCTCCGGTGCCTTTGCCGCGGGCATCCGGAATCCGGCCGTTTTGTCGCTCGATTTTCGCGACGACCGCTTCATCGGTCCGCAGGCCATGCTCTCCGACGCTTCTCTTTGGCCAAGCAAAGTCATCGTCATGACACTTGCCCGGGTGGGAAGCGGGCTTGGACCTGATCTTGAAAGACTCTCCGGATTTGTCGCCCGGGCCGATGGGCGCGAGATATTCGCAGCCGGCGGCGTGCGCCATGCCGCCGACCTCGATGCGCTTTACCAATGCGGGGCTGCGGGCGTGCTCCTGGCGAGTGCCCTGCATGATGGCTGCCTGGGTCATTCCGACCTCGCCCGCTGGACCCGGTCAGGACAGGGCTGAACGAACCCGGCCATGCGCGCGATGCGACTCGCCGGCATGTGGGTCGAGCAGCGAGCGCCACGGCGAGCGCCCCAGCGCTTCCTGCTGGAACCAGGTCAGCATGGAGTTTCTTCCACTGGCCTGAAACTCGGCGAGACTCGGCCCAGTGTAACGGCACCAGGACTGCGGCGTTTCATGGAGTTCCAGTTCAGCGAGGGCCGGCAGGTGTTCGATCAGGCGCTCCCAAATGAACACGCACATCAGTTCGGTTGTCGAGCGCCACGCCAGTTCGGCGGCAACATAGTTCAGATGGTGGTGATCGAACAACTCGACGACCTCTCGTGTCACCACCCTCTTGAGGTAACCATAGTCCACCACGCACCCGGTGATGGGGTCGATCCGGCCCCGCACCTTGACCCGCAGCACATAGCGCCCGCCGTGCTGGTTGGAACACTTGGCCGGGTGATCGGTAATGAAATGCGCCGAATCGAATGAAAGCTCCTTGGCTACCGTAATCTCAGGAGTCACTGCATTGAAGCGGTCCCATACGCCGGGCATCACGCGCAGTTGCGGTTCGAGCGCCGCCAGCACGCAGTGGCTGTCGGCGGGTGTCATGGTCCTCAGGAGCACGGACTCTTCACTGTCGCCGCTCAGGCAGTGCATGGCGACGCCATGCTCGCGCTCTAGCCAGGCGGCGATTTCCTCGGCGTCGGAGCGCCGCTTCAGGTCAAGAAACAGATAGCCCGCCTGCAATTCACCGCAATGCGCGACGCATACGGCAAGAGCAGTGGCGAAATCAGGCGGCGGGACAGGGGTCATGGCATCACGCGGCCGCCCCAGCAAATTCCGGCGCAATGAACGCAACCGGTTGCGGGCCACAACCCGGTTGGTCGATTCGTCGAATTCATAGTCCTGGCAAAAGCGGAAACCGTATTCGGTCAGGGAACTCAGATCCCAAAGAAGTAGGTCTAGCCACCGAATGCCGCCGGGAATTTCGGCAAACTCTCCTTCGCTGCCAAGAAGGCCGGCCAAACGGAGACCTTCGAGCACGGCGCGTGCCGATTCGCCGGGAACGTGCGTTATGGAGATGAAATCGGCTGCCCTCGGACGCTGATTCAACTGGTCGGTGCTGACCAGCAATTCAAGGGGCAGGCAATGCCTTATGGCGTACTCCTGCAGCGTCAGGCCGCTGCATGCAATCAGATGCTCATCGTCAATCCTTGAAACATCGTGATCACAATTCAGGCACTTCATAGGAATTCTCCATGCCGGGGTACGCGTTTCTTGCGAACTGCCTTTGTAATCGGCAACCTTCGCTGCGACGCCCCGCCAGGCCGTTTGGCCTGGCGGAACGGGCAGTGAATGGTGCTTACAGGTGCGCGGCGAACGGGTGACCGGCAGCGCCCTTTTTGGCGACAACTTCAGCGGCCTTCGGTTCGCGGGCAACGGCACGCTTGAGCGCCTCCTTGGTGGCAGCGTAGTTGTAGTCCTGGATCTTGGTATCGTCCTCGGCCAGCCAGTGAATGAATACGCCGACGCAAATGAACAGGTCGTCGGCCTCGGCGGCGGGGATGGTGCCATCCTCGACGCAGTCAGCAACGGCCATGGCGACGGCGCGCTGCGCCGGACCAAACATCTGCACTGCCTGCTTTGCACCCTTGATGGTCACCTTGTTGAACATCACGGTGTTCGGCTTGGCGAGCAGGTTGGGGGCAACGACGGCGAGCAGCGACGTGAAGCCATCCTTGTTGTTGCACAGCGTATTGCAAAACGCAGACTCAGCGGCACTGCCCCGCGGCCCGATGATCAGGTCGATGTGCGCAATCTCATTTCCGTCTCCCACAAGCGATTCACCTACCAGAACGCGATCGATTACAGCCATTTTGTTACTCCTTTATAAAGGTTGATGAAACTCGCGGGCAAGCGCCCGCGGGGGGCAAATGCCGCCGGCCAACTCGGCCGGCGGTTCATTCGCAATCTTGTCGAGCGCCTCTTGCAGGCGCACGGCTAAGAATACGGCAACAGTGAGATCGGCGCTCGTGCCGGGATTGATGCCGCGGTCTTTCAGCGACGCATCAAACTCCAGCAACAAAGGCATGGCCGCCTCGGGCGACGTTGCTACGAATTTTGTCCGTATCCGCCGTGCCTCGAGGCAGACCGCATTGGCCACGTCCGGGCCGTGCTTGCGGACAATATGTGTGTCGGGCCACTGTCCGAGCAAGCCGAGAAAAACATCGACCGCCGCCCAGTCTTCGCCTGCATGGCGGTGCAGTGCCAGTTCCGCGAGCGGCACGCCGAAGGCGAAAATATCCTCATAACCGGTGGCATATTGACGGGCAATCCGATCACGCACTGAAGCCTGCCGCATCGCTGTGCCGAGGTCTGTAGAGGCCGGCCCGCGAACATCGTGCTGCGCGCTATCGCCCAGACCGCCGGGAGCAGCGAGACGGATGGCCGCAAAGGCCCGTTCGGCGTCATCAACCGAGAGCCCGCGAAGAATTGGTTCGAGGCGGCTGCGCAAATCAGTCACCGGCATGCGGCTCAGCGCTGCCTGCACCAGCGGCGCGAGCAGGAGGATTATTCCAAGGTTGGTGTTGCAACGGACCGCAGTCCTGGTTGCCGTGACCGAGTCAAGAATACGCTCGCCGACCGTTGCGCCGTCGCGCACCAGCGGCTCCACAATCGCCTTGGCGCTTTGCACGAAATGCTCTGCAGTCATGCCGTGGCCGGGCGAAGCGAAGCTTACGTTGCCCGGCTTGAATGCCCGGACATCGAGTTCGCAGACGTCCTCGACAAGCGCGGAAATCTGACCCGGGACGAGAGCGAGCCTATTCATCTGGCGCCCATCAGTTGCAACGGGAACGCATGCGCGAGCAGATCGTCCACGAGCGCCTGCGCGATGTTCAAACTGCAAACGGTCTGAAGGCCTTTCCAGGCAGGAATGCTATTGACTTCGATCACCGAGTACCCGGCTGCCGGATCACGGATAACGTCGATACCGGCATAATCCATGCCGAGTGTCCGCGATGCTTCTTCCGCCAGTTTTCCTAACCGGGGCGTCAGTTCGGCAGCTTCGCAGTCTGCGCCTTGCGCAACGTTGTTGATCCATGTCTTGCCGCGACGGATCATCGCCGCGACTGCGCGACCGCCAATCACAAACACCCGCCAGTCGTGCCAATTGCCCTCGCCGCAGTCTATGAAACGTTGCAGGTAAAAAACCCCGTTCATCTCATTCGCCGATGGCAGGTCACGGATGTCGACGATGCGGCGCAGACCCTTGCCCTGGGAGCCGAACAATGGTTTCAGCACGAGTTCGCGACCGGCTGCCGTTTCCCGCATCACCAGGGCGCGTGTCGCCGGCTCTGACTCGCTGACCCACGTGGGAGGCGTCGGGATGCTGCGCGATTTGAGCAGAAAACTGGTCATCGACTTGTCGACGCTGCGCTCGATTGACCGGGCATCGTTGTAGACCGGCACGCCGAGTTCCTGCAGCGCATGCAGGACTCCCAGGCGCAGCGTGATCTGCTCAAGCGTCCCGGCCGAGATGCTGCGCACGAAAACTCCATCGGGCAGCCCTTCGAATCCGGGAATGATCAGTCCATGCGGTGCGCTGATGTCGAATCGACAGCCGGAGAGCGAAACGAACGTGGCTTCACAGCCGCGCAGGGAAAAAGCGGCCCGCAGTTCATCTCCGTGCCAGCCGGGATCATCGGTCATGATCGCAAAGCGACGCATCACGCAATGCTCCCGAAGGACTTGTCGAGCAGATCCTCGTCAAAGTGACCGGCATGGAAAGTGTGACCGGAGTCGATCGCAGTAACGGCTACCCGCGCGGGAGCAAATAGCTGAGGGTCGATCTGGTAGAAGTCAAACTTGCATGCCTTGAAAATTTCCGCAAAGGGCCTGCCATAGTCCCTCGAAGTAGTGCAGGAAAGCGCTTTCGCCAGGTCTGCGGCAGCCGCCATGCCGCCGCGAACGAAAAGATGAACGTCACCTCCGAAGAGAATGGCGTCGTTCGTCCTGCCCATCGCCGTCAGAAAATCCGGGGCCGGGGGCGGCAGAGGTGCGCTGCCGACACCGTCGATAATTTGTTCGAGCGGGAATCCCAGGACGTGGGCCTTGTGCAGCGCCACCTCAACCACGCGAGCGACGATCTGGAGTCCCCCGGCAAGGCTGCTGGTGGGCGTCAAAATCAGAGTCAGGTTTTCGGCCTTGATGCCGCAGTCACGAACGATCTTGGCGACAATTTCCGGCGGCGGCCGCTTGTCGACTTCAAGTACCAGGCAGGCCGATTCACACTGGTCACGGTATCCGAGTTCCGCGAAAAGCTCCTCTTTGGCTGCCAGAGCGCGCCCAGGACCCGAACCCAGTGCATGAAAGGAACCTTTTCCCTCACCGTGGGCCAGGCTCCACCCGGCATACTGGCTGCCGAGGCAGGCCAGCACGGGGTTGGTCGTATGGACGGCGACACCCGCCGGCCAGCGAGTGAAGGAACCGCCCGTCTGCAGATTTACCGTGCCGAGACCTCCGAGGCAAATTTCGGCGATTCGCCGCCCGGCCTCCAGGCTGCCCGATACGCCAATCCCGCCATCGACAAGAATGCAGCCGTTTTCAAGGCGCTCCACACCGATGCGCAACATCGCGGCATCAAGGATCAAGGCTGCCACCAGCGGTGCGGCAAGTTCGCCGACACTGGGCCATGCGGCCGCCAGCGCTCTCTGGGTCTCTGCTGCTTGGGTCATGCGGCTTTTTCCATAAAGTAGTTTTCGAGTGAGGCCTGACGCCGGTTGAGCAGGCGCCTGACTTCGCCGGTGGATCCACCAATGGCGTGTATCGTGCATACCGGCATGCCGGCTGCAATGCCGGTCGCATCCGCTGGCAGATCGCTGCACCAATCGGAAAAAGCGCGGCGCGGAGTTTGAAGACGCCCACCCGATGAATAAACGATGGCGTGCGCGCGCACAGTATCCGAGACTTCCAATTCGGCCGGCAAAGCACCCGCGCAAGCCCGTAGGTGAAGATCGAAGAGGGTCCCGGCGGCTTGATCATCGTGCAAATCGATTGTGGCGGTTGGTCTCGGATTGATCTCGAGAACACGATAGCCATCACGGTCAACGATGAAATCCATGCCATTAAGACCGACCAGCCCGAGTTCCCCGGCAAGGACACTTACGTCGAAGGAAATCCGGCTGCGAAGGGCGGGCGAAAGTTCGACCCGGTTGATTGCTCCCGCGTATGCGAAAGGCGCATCACCGGCGGATCGCGACCAGACCTCATTGAATCCGACCACGCGAGCCCGGTGGCCATCGGCGAGGAACAGCACTGACGCGCAGACGCCCTCGACATGGCGCTGGAAGTAAGTGTCCGCCGGGTAGGTCTCATCGACTCGCGCCCACCGGACATGCGCGCCACCGCTGCCGCCGATTTTTTTGGCCAGCCAGCCGCTCGGATTGTCCGGAAGTTTTAGGGATGTTTCCGGATGGGCAACCCCGAGGCGATCTAGAAGCGTAAAGAGATATTCAGGATCCTTGCTGGCTGCCACGGTCGCGGAGGAGTTGCCGAACAATTTCCGGCCACGGGCCAGCGCGTCAAGCAGGGCTGGCTGGTTTTCGAAGCCGGAGCCTGTGACCAGCGGCACGGAGGCCGGACAGATTTCGTCGGCCGCGAGTACGGTGGCCTCGGCATCCAGATCCCAGCCGGACGCCGGAATGCGTTGGCAGACTGCCGCATAGTCACGGGTGTCACGATCGGCAAAGAGATCAAGCACGGCGACCCTATGGCCGCTGCGCCAAGCCGATCTGGCGAGCGCACGTCCAGTGGTGGCAATGATCAGGTGGGATGGCGTCATGCTTGGTCGGCGAAATATCCGCGATCAGGCCGAAAGCTGGCGCGCTGATGTGAACGCGGCGCGGAAATCAAGGAATACGGGCTTCTCCGCCTGAAGCATGGACACCAGCAGGCCCTTCTGACATTGATATTTGACATTGCCGACTGCGAGCGCGCCGATACCGACGGCCTTGCCGGACTTGGCCTTCAACGCGGCGCCATCGTCCATCACGCCGAGGCCCTCGATTCCCGCAGGCGGAACGGCATTGACGTCAGCAGCCACCAGCAGGGAGGCAGCGGTGTCGAGTTGGGCCGAACTCAACACCTGAACGCCCGCTTTGGCGGTTGCAAGAATTATCCCGGCCGAGGCAACCAGGCTTGCAATTCTCTCGGGTGAGCTGCCATCAGCAGGTTCGGTCGCAACCTGATATCTGGCGTTTAGCGCATCAGTCGCTTTTCTGGCACCGTCAATGCCACGACTGCTGACAACCCGAACCCTGGCTCCTGCGCCGCAGGCCAGAACCGCCGCAGCGGCGCCGATGGGGCCGGTGCCTCCAAGAATAAGCACTTCAGCACCCTCGAGGTTGGCGCCGTGCCTGTTCCGCAATTGCCGCTCGACAGCCGCTACCATCGCGGCGGCGGTAGTGAACGCGCCGCTGGGATCGGCAAAAACAGAAACCTCAAAGGGCGGCACCATCGCCGCCCTGGCGGCATCGGCCATGTCGGCAGCAAGACCGATTTCACGTCCGCCGATAAATATCCCGGTGCACTTTACGCCCTTCGGCCCCCGCGAAAAAATCGCATCCTGCGTCAGATTGCCGATGTCCGAAAGCTGAACGTTGCAATAGGGGATAACCGCCGTGTATCCGGCGTCGTAAGCCATGTTGATGTCGAACGGGCTGGCTTGGGGTGAAGGAGTGAACAGGTGCAGGAGATAGGGACGCTGTGTCATGATATTTGAGAGTGATTCGAGAAATGCAGGGAATCAGATCGCGTCAGCGAACTGGCTCTGGCGTCCAGTTGCTGTTTCCGCGGAAGTTTCCATGATAGAGGCGCCGGAGTTCAGACCCCGGCAGACCATAAATGACAATCTCCCGGAATCAGGCCAACGCTCCCGGGCTCGCCGCAGCACACGTTCCGCTTCATGCTCGCTGCCAATGATGGCAAAGCCGGTCGGGCCCCATGAACTTTGGCCGACGCCGGCCGCCCCTTCGCTTTCCAGCCAGGCTAGAGCTTCGCCAACCGCCGGACTGGCGTAACGACCGCCCTGTGCGGGGGCAAAATGGTCGCCGACCGTTCGTTGCAGCTCAGTCACCGCGCGGCCAAAACCAACGATGTCGGCGTCCGCGAGAGAAGGCAGAAGTTGCATCATCACGAGGCGACAAAGATAGGCTGCGCTTTCGACAGGGAACTTCGGAAGCGCATCGAAGGCCGCCGACTCGTTGCTGCCATGGATACCCTGATCAAGGCTGTCGAACACGAGCAGGATGCGCCACGATTCGGGAAAGGACAACCTGGAAACTACGTGTGGCGGCGAGTCATCCGCGCCACGCCCGCCATCGACAATGAAG